>CAMCJU010000024.1 GCA_945875085.1 Candidatus Phycorickettsia trachydisci | reverse complement strand
ATTAGCGTCCAAGCGCTCAGGCAGAATAAAATCGACCTGCAAAGTACCAAGCTGCCACTGCCTACCGACTGCATCCTTTAACACAAATTCAAGCTTGGGCCCATAAAACGCCCCCTCTCCTGGATTTAGAGTATAATCAAGGCCGCAAGCATCTACCGCTTGGCGCAAAGCATTCTCAGCCTTATCCCAGACCTGGTCGCTACCTGCTCGAACCTTTGGCCTATCGGAAAACTTGACAGCTACTTCATGAAAGCCAAAATCTTTATACACCTGGATAAGCAAATTACAAAACTCAATGGTCTCGTGCGTGATTTGATCTTCTGTACAAAAGATATGGGCATCATCTTGCGTAAAGCCGCGCACTCTCATCAAGCCATGTAGCGAGCCGGACGGTTCATACCTATGGCAAGAGCCGAACTCCGCCATACGCAACGGAAGGTCTCTATAACTCTTGACGCCTTGCTTAAAAATTTGCACATGACATGGACAATTCATGGGCTTAAGAGCCATAATTTCCTTCTCAGCATCGCAGACAAACATATTTTCCCTAAACTTCTCCCAATGACCGGAGGCCTGCCAAAAACTACGATCTAAAAGCAGCGGCGTTTTTACCTCAAAATAGCCATTCTTCTGGAGTTTAGCTCTGATATAACTTTCAATAATACGCCATAGAGTATAGCCCTTCTCGTGCCAAAAGACCATGCCAGGAGCCTCTTCCTGCAAGTGAAAAAGGCCAAGATCTTTACCAATCTTACGATGATCACGCTTAGCAGACTCCTGAAGCATGTAAAGATAGCTATCCAACTTCTCCTTAGTAAGCCATGCTGTGCCGTAAATCCTTTGCAGCATCTGGTTCTTGCTATCTCCGCGCCAATATGCTCCTGAAAATTTCATCAACTTAAAATGCTTGACATAGCCGGTAGAAATACCATGAGGCCCCCTGCACAGGTCAATAAAATCGCCTTGCCTAAAGACGCTTATCTCCTGATCTTGCGGGATATCTTGAATAATCTGAACCTTGTAGAACTCTTTGATCGAATTAAAATAATCAATCGCCTGACTTCTACTCCAAACCATCCGCTCAAATTGCTCATTTTTCTTAACAATTTGGAGCATTTCCTCTTCAATAGAAACTAAATCCTGAGCAGTAAAAGGGTCCTTTGTTGCAAAATCATAGTAAAAGCCATCTTCAATTGCAGGGCCTATAGTAACCTGAACGTCAGGAAAAAGATTTTTTACAGCCTGAGCAAGTATGTGCGCTGCATCATGACGTAGTATCTCTTGAGCTTCCCAGTCATTGACCGTAATAATTCGCACCAAAGCATCGTGATTTATCGCTACGCGCAAATCGCAAATCTTAGAATCAACTTCTACTGCCAGGGCAATTTTTGCCAAACTATTAGAAATAGATTTTGCAATATCTAAGCCAGTAGAGCCTACAGGAACTTGCTTTACTTGATTATCGGATAAAGTGATATTGATCATAAGCAGGGATGTGAATTCATACGTTTAAAATATCACGATAGAGCTCTATCAAACTATCTTGCTCTTGGAGTTTAGCGCGATCCATTTTTCTGAGCTTTAAAATTTGCTTTAAAGTTTTAACATCAAAGCCAGTGCTTTTGGCTTCGCCGAAAACCTCTTTTAGCGCTTCGGTCACGTTGCTCTTTTCCTCTTCAAGCCTCTCGAGCTTATCGACTATGTGCTTAAGCTGCTCTTTTGATATGTTTGTTACTTCGTCCATAATTAATTTTGATAGTATTTATTTAGATGATTATACCACTAGAAAATATTCTTGCAATATAGAAATGATTTATAACTTACGCCAAGTTGTTTGCCCCTGCTTATTATCTTGAATAACTACCCCTTGGCTTTTTAATTTATCACGTATTTCATCTGCTAAAACTAGGTTTTTTGCCAATTTAGCTACTTGCCTTTGGCGCACTAAATCATCAATCTCTTGCCTTTCTTGGAGGCTCAAATCACAACCCTTCTCTTCCAGAGATAAACCTAGAAAATTAGCGCAATACTTTATAGATTCAATTATTCTTATCTGACTATTTTTATTAGCCTGTTTTGCCAATGCCAGCAAATAGCCTAACGCGCCATGCGTATTTAAATTATCAAAAAGAAAGCCAAAAAACGAGGTAGTAATATCCTGATGATTTGCGCGCTGATGGTTTTGGCAAAGCCTTTGCAAGTAATCGATGTTTTTTTGCGCCTCATGCAAAGCTTGATCGTTAAAATCCAAAGGCTTATGATAATGCGTATTTAGCAAAACGTAGCGCAACACATCTGAGCAAATGTTTCTAGATGCCATATCTCGAACTGTGAGGAAATTATTCAAAGACTTGCTCATCTTCTGGCCGCCAACCTTTAAAAAACCATTATGCACCCAAAACCTGGCAAATTTCGATCCAGGAAAAGCGCATACTGATTGAGCAATCTCATTAGTATGATGAGGAAAAATCAGATCCAGGCCACCGCCATGAATGTCAAAATCACTGCCTAAATATTTATAAGCCATGCTTGAGCATTCTATATGCCACCCTGGTTGCCCTCTTCCCCAAGGACTATCAAAAATAGCAGACTCATCATCGTCAATATCACAAGGCTTCCACAATACAAAATCGCATGAATTGAGCTTTTGCTGATCTATATCGATACGAACGCCAGGAGTTAATTCCTCCAAGCTCCTACCCGACAACCTCCCATAGTCCCCAAAGCTAGAAACCTGAAAATAGACAGTCCCATTTTTTATATACGCGCATTTATTCTGCAGCAAGCTTTTGATCATTTCTATCATATCGGAAATATGCTGCGTAGCTCTAGGTTCAATATTTGGCGCCAAGCAATTTAAATACTGAGCATCACTATGAAACTGAGCAATTGTATCTTGCGTAAGTTCAAAAATACTGATTTTTAGCTCCTTGCTCCTTGCATTGATTTTTTCATCAACATCGGTAATATTGCGCACATACAATACACATTCCTTGCCATAAATATCAGCAAGAACGCGATAAAGAACGTCATAAACAACCAAAGACCTAGCATTTCCAATGTGAATCAGATCGTATACCGTAGGGCCGCATACATACATTTTAACAAGCTTTGTATCAAGAGGACAAAAAACCTCCTTCTTGCCCGATAAGCTATTGGTAAGATACAAAGTCATGTTATCTAGTTTTGCTTTAATTTGGATTTCAATAATTCATTTATCACCGCAGGGCTAGCCTTACCTGCAGTCTGCTTCATAACCTGACCGACAAAAAAGGCAAATAATTTTTCTCTACCAGCCTTGTACTCAGCTACAGAATCTTGATTCTTTGCCAAAACTTCATCGATAATTTTTGCCAATACATCTTGATCAGAAATCTGCACTAAACCTTTGGCATCAATAATTTCTTGCGGATCTTGGCCACTAGCAAACATGTCCAAAAAAATCTCCTTAGCCATCTTGCCTGAAATTTGCGCGGTGCTGACTAAATTAATGAGCCTGGCCAAACTTTGAGGCAAAATTTTATTTTCCTCGATGGAAATTCCACTTTTATTTAAGCAGCTAAATAATTCCCCAATAATCCAGTTCGCAGCTAATTTTGAATCGCAACTTTTACAGACCTCTTCAAAATAATATGCAGTTTCTTTTTCTGCGACTAAGACGCCTGCATCATACTTGCTAAGATTGTAATCTTGCATATATTGACGCTCTTTTGCACAAGGTAGTTGTGGCATATTTTGAGCTATCTGCAAAATGTAGTCATCTTCTAATATTAATGGCGGCAAATCAGGATCTGGAAAATACCTATAATCCAGGGCATTTTCTTTCGAGCGCATAAGTCTGGTCTTGTTACTTGCAACATCAAAGAGCCTAGTTTCTTGATCAATACTCCCGCCACTTTCCAAAATACCTACCTGCCTTAAGGCTTCATATTCAATGGCTTTGACGATATTTTTAATAGAATTGAGGTTTTTTATTTCACATCTGGTGCCAAGAGATCCTCCGGGCTTACGTACAGAAACATTAGCATCGCATCTTAGCGAGCCCTTCTCCATATCTCCATCACAAGTTTCAAGGTACCTCAACGTACTACGTAATTTTTTTAAATATAGCGCTGCTTCTTCGGGCGATCTCATGTCCGGAGCAGTAACAATCTCCATCAACGCAATACCAGCTCTATTTAAGTCAATAAATGTGTATTCAGGAGATTGGTCATGGATGCTTTTGCCAGCATCTTGCTCAAGGTGTATGCGCTCTATGCCTATTTTCTTAACGCTATCGCCGACCATGATTTCTAAAAAACCATCTAAGACTATAGGATGGTAAAATTGCGTAATTTGATAGCCACTTGGCAAATCTGGATAAAAATAGTTTTTACGATCAAATGCTGAAAATTTATTAATTTTACCATTAATCCCTAGTCCTGTTTTGATAGCCTGCCTAACACATTCCTCATTAAGCGTAGGAAGCATCCCGGGCATAGCAGCATCAATAAATGAGACCTGCGAATTAGGGTCTGCGCCAAAAGCAGTTGCTGCTGAAGAAAACAATTTTGCTTTAGAAGATACCTGAGCATGAACCTCCAGTCCTATTACATACTCCCAATCGCCAGTATTACCGCTAATATACATCTTAAAATCCTTTAGGTGTAAAATTTATGTTAATATTTTTCTCAATCGCAGAGCCTAGCGCTACGATCACCTCTTCGTCAAAATGCCTGCCTACTATTTGCATGCCTAATGGCAAGCCATTACTCGACATAGCAGCAGGAACAGACATCGCAGGAAGTCCGGCTAAACTTGCAGGTATAGTAAAGATATCATTCAAATACATTAAAGTTGGATCATCCTGCTCTACATTTAAAGGGAAGGCTTCCGATGGGGCCGCTGGCGTTATAATAGCATCTACTTTTTCAAAGGCGTGGGTAAAATCATTGCAAATAAGCTGACGCACTTGTTGAGCCTTAGTGTAATAAGAACTAATATTCTGGGATGATAAAACATAAGTTCCGATCATGATTCTGCGCTTAACTTCATCGCCTAGACCTTGCGATCTAGTCAAGTGGTACATTGAGTCTAAGTCAACATCATCAACTCTTTGTCCGAATCTTACTCCATCATAGCGGGCCAAATTTGACGATGCCTCCGCAGGAGCAATAACGTAATATACAGGCAAAGCAAAAGGCGCATGATCTAGATTAATTTCGACAATCTGTGCCCCTTCTTGCCGCAGTAAATCTGCAGTATTATGCCACATATCAATTACCTGCTTATCAATACCATTTGTAGCTAACAAATTAACCGGTATGCCAATTTTTAATCCTTTAATTGGGCGACAAGAAAGGGCGGCTAAATCTGGTATAGGCTTATTGACTGAAGTTGAGTCTTTAGGGTCAAAGCCCATCATACTTTCCAGAACTAAGGCAGCATCATATACAGTGCGCGCAAAAACGCCCGCCTGATCTAAAGAGCTAGCAAAGGCAATTGTGCCAAAACGAGAACATCTGCCATATGTTGGCTTTATACCTACTATGCCAGTAAAGCTAGCAGGCTGCCTGATTGAGCCTCCGGTATCAGTGCCAAGAGCTGCTAAGGCCATAAATGCTGCAACAGCAGATGACGACCCCCCGGAAGATCCACCAGGAACCAAAGGATTATCCGGCTGATTTACTGAGCGCCAGGGGCTAATACACGGGCCAAAATAACTTGTTAAATTACTCGAGCCCATCGCAAATTCATCACAATTAGTCTTGCCAAGCATCACTGCCCCTTGATTTAAAATATTTTGCGAAACGCTCGACTCATACCCGGGGACAAAATTACTAAGAATCTTAGAGCAAGCAGTAGTCCTTACCCCCTTAGTGCAAAACAAATCCTTAATTCCTATAGGCAGGCCTTCTAATTTGCGGGCGCTAGAACTCTTGATTCTTGCATCGGAATTTTCCGCTGCTTTAAGAGCAATGTCGCTAGTTAACTCAACATAAGCGTTCAAATTGCTATGTTTGTTAATTTGCGCAAGATGAGCTTTTGTTAGCTCTACGCTAGAAAATTGCCTTGCCTGCAAACCGGCAACAGCTTCCTTAATAGTTAACTTATGTAAATCGTGCATAACATTTTTATTCTATAACTTTTGGAACAATGAAGCATTTAACTTCTTTTGCTAAACTAGCCTTGGCCCCTGGGGCATTTAAAAATAACTCTTCTTGCAAAGCGCCCTCTAGGACCTGATCAGCCCTGAGTCTCAAAGGCAACGCGCTTGGTGACTTTAAGGGCTCAACACCGTCACAATTAAGTGATTTTAAACTTTTGGCCAATTGCAGAATTTTTTCAAATTGCCCCATAAATTGATCTAATTCTAAATCAACAAAATTTAATTTTGCAAGTTTTGCAATTCTGAGCACCTCTTTTTTCATCAACATAAAAAGACCAATTGATTATTTATATAACTAAACTTTCTTCAGCGCTTAAGGTCACTTCGGAAGCACCTTCAGAGCATTCTAGAGGCTCGCTAGACTGCTTTGAAACCTTTGCAGCAAATTGAGATAATTTAGTCGCGCTATCATCATTGCGCAACTTACGCAGCGATTTAGCTTCAATCTGCCTAATTCTTTCTCTAGTTACATTAAACTCATCGCCTATCTCCTCCAAAGTCTGCTCACGACATTTAATACCAAACCTTGAGCGGATAACCCTTTCTTCGCGGGGAGTTAGTTTGGATATTAACACTCGCGTAGTAATGCCACTTAAATTCGACTGAGCTGCAGAATCAAAAGGCATCAAGGTATTTTTATCCTCAATAAAATCTCCAAGATTGCCACCCTCCTCTTCATCGCCTATAGGCTGAGCAAGGCTTATGGGCTCTTTTGACATTTTCATGATTTTGCGCACCTTTTCAACGGGCATGCCAAGTCTTTCTGCTATTTCTTGCGGCTCAGCCTCCCTGCCGAGCTCATTTAAAATCTGCCTGGAAGTTCTAACTATTTTATTAATAGTCTCAATCATATGCACAGGAATACGTATAATACGAGCCTGATCAGCAATTGAGCGCGTAATTGCCTGCCTAATCCACCAAGTGGCATAAGTAGAAAATTTATATCCGCGCCTATAGTCAAACTTATCAACAGCTTTAATCAAACCTATATTACCTTCCTGTATAAGATCCAGGAACTGCAAGCCACGGTTCGAGTACCTTTTTGCAATCGAAATTACCAATCTTAAATTCGCCTCAACCATTTCTTTTTTAGCGCTTATGGTCTGAACATCTCCTTTATAAACGTCATTCAATAGCTTTTTAAATTCCAGTATAGGTAAATTAATTTCCTGCTCTATGGCCATTATACCCTCTACGGCAGAGAAAATAAAATCGCCTTGCTTATCACAAAAATCTCGCCAAGCCTGACTTGGGAATAGATCCTTATTCACCTTGTTCAAATTGGCAAATATAACCGGCATATACTTGTCAAACATTTCGTGCCTAGTAATGCCATATTTTTCAGCTATTTTGCTGAAATTAGCTTCATGCAGAGATATCTGCTTGTTGTAGCTATAAAATTTATCCAAAAGCTTTTGTATTCTTTTTTGATTTAAGCGCAAGCCCTTAATTTCAACAGCCAGCCTTGCAATGTCATCAGTATCTTTGGCTTCATAGGCAAAATGACCGGTTGTTTTATATCGATGATATTTATTTTGCGCAGCTTGTATTAGATGATTACATAAATCGACTATTTTTTCAAACTTTTCTAATATTGAGTGCAAAATTTGCTCTTCTACAGCAGATATAGCAATGCCATCATCGCTAGCTTCATGCTCATCGCCAGAGTCAGAGATCGATGAATCTACATCATCAAGATTTGCCTCAAAATCAATAATATCTCGCAGAGAAACTCGATCATTGATTAAGTCATCATGCCACTGCTTTAAAACAAACATACTTGATGTATGACTACACAACGACGACATTCTAAGCTCCTCGCCACTTTCGATTTTTTTGGCAATAGCCACCTCGCCATCTCGTGATAAAAGCTCAACGCCACCCATCTCGCGTAAATAAACACGCACCGGATCGTCCCTACTCTCCGTCTGGGTCTCCTCAACTTCCTCTTGACCAATTTGCAAATTAGGAGAAACAGTAATACCGTCGCCGCAGTCTATTACCTCTTCTTCGCTATCTAAGAATCCACCCCCTGTATCAGAAAATACATTATCGCTAGGTTTTTTTTTCGCGCGCCCTGAGGCGTCATTAACTTTATGACTTTTGCCCTGAGGCTCAGCTTCAAAATCATTGTTGTCTTGACTTGTCATACACTAAAAATTTAAGAATATTTAAAATATACAGCTCTAAAAGCTGTGTAACTCGGGATAAATCATATTTGCGCAAATCATTATCAACAGCATTTAATACTACATAATTCACCTTAATAAAGCTAACAATAAATTGTAGCGCAACTTCTAAAAGCAAAAGATCCTTTACAATATTTATCAGCTCATATAAAGCAAACTTATTGTAGTTTCACAACTATTTCATCGCCGTTGGCACTAATATCGATCTTGCAAGAATCATCAATTTCGCCAGTTAAGATAATTTTAGCTATCTGATTTTGAATCTCTTTTTGTATTACCCTTTTTAAAGGCCTTGCTCCATAATCCTTATCAAACCCATGCTTTACCAAAACATCCAGCGCCTTATCATCGTAACTGATGTTAATTTTTTGATTCTGCAGGGAAGTTTTTAAGGCCTCCAGGCCAATTGCAGCAATTTTCCTAATCTGCTCCTTACTAAGAGATTTAAACAACAAGATATCATCTAATCTGTTTAGAAATTCTGGCTTAAAGAACCTGCGCACCTCTTGCATCACCTCGTATTTGGCATCATCAGGAGCCAAATCGATCAAGCTACTTGCGCCAAGGTTAGAGGTCAAAATAATAATAGTATTTGTGAAATTCACATTTCTGCCGTGACTATCTGTCAATCTTCCAGCATCTAAAATTTGCAACAGCAAATCGAATACTTCTGCATTAGCCTTTTCAGCCTCATCAAATAAAATAACCTGATATGGGCGACGGCGCACGCTTTCGGTTAGCAATCCACCCTGCTCATATCCAACATAACCAGGAGGAGAGCCTATTAGCCTTGCAACCGAATGCTTCTCCATATATTCTGACATATCTATACGCATCATAGCGCCTGGACTGTCGAATAAAAACCAAGCTAAACTTTTGGCTAGCTCAGTTTTACCAACCCCAGTTGGACCCAAAAACAAAAAAGCTCCAAGAGGCTTGTCAGTATCGGCAATTCCAGCCTTTGCCCTTCTTATAGCATCGCTAATTACAGATATCGCCTCATCCTGACCGACAACTTTTGCAGATAAAACGCTCTCCATCGACAAGAGTCTGTTTTTTTCACTTGTAAGCATCTTGTCTATGGGTATTCCTGTAGATCTTGAAATTAT
>CAMCJU010000023.1 GCA_945875085.1 Candidatus Phycorickettsia trachydisci | reverse complement strand
CTCTGGTCCCAAACCAGATGCGCTACCAGGCTGCGCTATGCTCCTTTTTAGATTTTTGCTTAAGATTAGCACTTGTGAAGCTCATTAAATTTGAGCTATCTATATAAATATTTATACCAGTCAATGAAGGAAAATTCAAGCTATTTTTGAAGTTTTTATCTCAAATGGAGTAAAATTATATTTCTGCCTCTATCTTTGTCTCTATCTTTGTCTCTATCCTTGCGCGTGGATCATTTAATTCAGTATCGACTTGTCTGCGGTCATCAAATACAAAGCAATCTCCTTGCCAAGCAGCGCTTTGATTTTTAGTATCGGCAAGATATTGCAAAATCCCTCCTTCAAGATGATATATCTGATTATGTCCTAGAGTTTTTAAATAAGCTGTAGATTTCTCGCAGCGGATGCCGCCCGTGCAAAACATGGCAACTTTTTTATCCTTTAATGTGGGCAAATTTTGCTCTAGCCATTTTGGCAAATCGCGAAAGTTCTTAATATCAGGATTAATGGCATTTTTAAAGGTGCCTATGGCTACTTCATAATCATTTCTAGTATCTAGCAGCACTACTTGCTCTTGAGCTATAAACTCATCCCATTTTTCTGGCTTTACATACCTGCCTTTTAGCGCCGCTACATGAAGATCGCCAACCCCCATGGCAACAATCTCTTTTTTAATTTTGATTTTCAGTCTACTGAAAGCTGCAAACGAGCAGTCATTAATTTTTAGATTAACATCCTTAGCGTGAGTCAGATTAACAATTTGGCAAAATAGCAAATCAGCGTCTTGCCTATTAGCACAAATTGAGCCATTAAATCCCTCTTTAGAGAGTAGAATAGTGCCTTTAATTTGCTTTTTTTTAGCAATTAATAGCAATTTAGGCAACAGCATCTCCGGAGCAGGGATATCTACAAAACAATAAAAACTCCAAACGGTTAATTGCGACATGTAGTTATTTTGCTTTTAAATGTTTATTTTTCCAAATGCCGCGTCCGGTAAATAAGTAGATATCTTGCTTATTTACTGCGTAAAATTTTACTTCTGCTGGAATCTTATATTGCTCTAAGACAATGCCATCAATGCTGATCTTATAGAGTTGTCCTTTGCTACTAAAGATGTAAATATTATCATTGATCATCAAGGGCGTAAGTAAATTATAAGGATTTTTATAACCTTTGCCTTCTTGAGCCAAATTCACTACCCAAAGAACCTGACCGGTTCGACTAGATATCCCAGCAATTTCTTGAGCATTAGTGGTTGCAACTACTAACCTACTAAATTTATTGATCGCAAGTATGTCTGAGATATCTCGGCGCCATATCTCCTCAGCATTCCTGAGGTCAATTTTTACGAGCAAACCCAAAGAGCTTGGCACAAAAATAGCTTTGCTGTCAACGATAATTTGGCTACTTAAATTGGCGGGGCTTAAGTCACTTAATTCAGCCTGTCCGCCTGAAAGAGATGCTTGCCAATTTGGCTGCCCGTTATCCTTGTTACTATAAATCAATTGCCCTGAATACATAGGGATCAAAATGCCTTGATCAAGAGCTATTGGCTGAGTCAAGCTTTGCTGAGAAAGACTTAAGCTACTTTGCGCGCCGCTAGCTTGCCATAAAACCGATAAATCATTTTTTCTTAAGGTAACTATTTGATTGCTCGCAGTTAGCAAATATATATGCTCAGCGTCAACAGTAACGGGGTTAAGTAAGATATCGCCTAACTTGACCCTGGAGAGCTGATATCCTGTGCTAGCCTCTAAGATAATAAGCTCTTGAGAATTATTAGTAACATACAATTTATCTTCAAATAGTGTCACTCCCCCCCAAAATACTTCTACTTTATCTGGAGCCAGGTTTAAATTTGTCCGCCATTGCATGCTTTGTTGCTTTAAGTCATAGCAGATGATGTTGTTTTTGCTATCTAGAGCAAATAGTAAATCGTCCTTAATTACTGGAGCGGCAACAATATTTCCAGCAAGAGTCATGCTAGATTTGGCAAAATTGCCATCCCAGTCATGCAAGGCAAAATTGCTAGGTAGTGTATTTACAAAGTCGCCCCCGCTCCAATGATCAACCTGGAGCGCTGGATCTACAGATAAATTTTGCTCATCTGCTTCCTTTTGTAATTTGGGCGTAAAGTCAATGATGTTTTTGACGGTATTTTTGCTTTTATCGCAGCTGCTGATGACAATCATCGTCAAAAGAAAAGCCAATAATTTACTGATATTCATGTTTAAAGATATGATTTTGCTTAGCTTATGATATTTTGATCCAAAATGGTTAAAATTGCAATTCCAAAATACTAATAAATATTTAAAATCTTGGAAATTTTTGCTATAGCGGCATCTTGTCTGATCAATTCCATGAAAATTTCAACCTCAGCTTCAAGTAGGCTCTTTTCTGTAACTTGCCTGCCCAAGACTAGTTCCTCAATCAAGGTAGCTATATAAAGGGTATGCTGATCAAAATTATCGTCTCGTAAATTAATTGCAGGAAGCAAAACCCCCTGATACTTAGCCGCAGGCTTCCATGCTAAAGCATCTAGACTCAAGGCTGCATTTAGCATGTCATTTGGATGAATGACGCTCTGGACGGGGGCTAAATAATCGTGTATAAAAAAATCCGCAGAAGAAGTCTTATTTTGATACAAAATATTATTCAGTAATTTTTTTAAATTCAAGCTATCACCTCCCCCGCGCATGATCATCTCTTTTAATCCGCCCCAGGCGGGAATAAGCCCTACGCCAACTTCAACTAAGCCAGCTTGTAGCTCGATGCTAGATACTATCACGCCGCTTTGCAATAATAGCTCGCAGCCGCCCCCAAGAGCAAGATTTTTAGCTATTGCAATTACTGGCACGGGGCAATACTTAATTTTCTGCAGCGTATCTTGGCCTAATTGCAAAAATGCTTTTATGGCTTGAAAGTCTTTATTTTTAGCATGCTCTAGAAAAAACTTTAAGTCGCCGCCTGCAGAGAAATGCTTTCCTTGATTATAAATAATTAGTTTTTGAGATTTTTTTGATGCCAGATCAAGCGCCTTATTTATTAAATCAAAAACCCCAGCATTTAAAATATTAAATTTAGTCTTAAAGCAAAAAATCAAGCTATCTTTAAAAGCAAAAACTTTGGCATCATTATTGGAGATAATCTCCTTTGCAGAATAATCTGCCAAATAATCTTCAACGCCATTTGCCTTACCATCTGCTGCAACTAAAGGCTTTTGCTGAAAAATATCAAACAGCTGACTTATCCCGTAGTGCCAATTAAAGCCTAGCTTTAATACTTGGTCAATCTGCCCAATATTATCAGTAACCTCAGGAATCATTTTCAAAGCATACTCATAGGTCTGCTGGATTAAATCTTTAAAGTATTTGCTGATACTATCGCCTGCCTGCAAAAGTCCGCTTATGCTGCCATAAGTTTTATCGTCAAAATCTGCCAAAGCTTCATATTCCAAGCTGCTTAAATTCAAAGCAAGCTTTTGAGATCCTTGTCTTTTATAAAATCCTGCGCCCATTTTTGCCCCTAGCAATCCACGCGCTACAAGCTTCGATACTACCCCAGAGTAGTCATATACTCCATGGTATTGATCGTTTGGCGCCAAAGCACTAGTCAGCGATTTGCCAATTAGCTTAATGACATCAAGGCCAATAAGGTCAAGTAAGCCAAAAATGCCCGTTTTAGGCAAAAGAAGAAGTTTACTGGCAATGATATCTATCTTTTGCAGGCTTAAATTTTGCTCTACTGCCTTTTTCAATGCTAATTCCAGGAAAAAGCAACCTATGCGATTGGCAATAAAACCTGGGCGATCTTGGCATCTAATAACATTTCTGCCAAGCTGGTGCGTTAGAAAACTCTCAATTTTATCGACTTTTTCAATGGGAGTCAGCTCATCTACGATCAACTCAACAAGGCTAAGATATCTAGGCGGATTAAAGAAATGAATAATTATTGTTTGTCGCCAGATGTTTTGCTGCTTTAACGAGCTTAATAGTAAGGTTGAAGTATTAGAGGCTATAACACAATCTTTATGTAAAAACTTTGCTATCATGCTGAATAATTCTCTCTTTACATCTAGCTTCTCGACAACGGCCTCTATCACTAGGTCGCAATCTTGTAGTAACTGGATATCATCTTGTAAATTGCCAATGCGGATGTTTTCTAGCTTGCTAGGATGGGAAATTAACGCCGGTTTGCTCAGTCCAATTTTGTCAAGCGCTTTGCGCAGCAAATAGTTTTTATCCTCATTAGCATGATCTGCTAAATCTAGTAGCAATACCTTAGTGCCGCAGCTAGCAATGTGGGCTGCAATAGATGCTCCCATGACACCTGCTCCGATAATGGCTATTTTCATAATTTTTCATTTCCCGCTAGAGATCTCTCTCCAGCGCTCTAAAATCTTTTGTAGCATTTTGGCGTTGTGCTGTTCTGGATCGCCTTCAAAATCATTTAGATTGATTATTAAATCATGTAAATCATTTAAAGAGATCTCAGAAATATCCTCACCTTCATGCTCATGGTTCAAATTAGAAGCAATGTTATTTATATTTTCTTCATCCCATTTCCATTTCATATATAATTTTTTATATTCAAGAGGTTAAGTATTAGTTCATAGATGGATTTTATACCTCTTTTGCAATATGTCAACATCTTGTTTTGTTAAACGAGCACCAAGTCATAAAGACTCATAGGATAGTAACGCCTATTTAAATTAAGTCACAAACGCGCTCGAATGACAAAAACAATACATCTTTGATTTAAAAAAAAGCTATATCAGAAACTTATCGGTAACATATAGTCTAGTTATGTTTTGCTTTAAGTTATAAAACGTCTTGTGTAAAACGGGATGCTTTGCGTCTGGAGATAAATCGCAAACAGGCTCTAATACAAAGTCCCTAAGATGCATTTCTTTGTGAGGAACGCTTAAATTGGCAGTTTCTATTTGTAGTTCCCTATAAAGCAACAAATCCAAATCTATAACTCTTGCCGCCCATTTCTTGTTATTTGCAATTCTGCCAATCATTTTTTCAATTATCTGCAAGCCCAAAAGAAGTTGCTCCGGGGATAAATCAGTCTTGCCGGCGACTGCCGAATTGATGAAATCTGGGGCAAAATCTTGCTCATCAGCGGTTAGCGCTTTTGAGAGATAAAACCTTGAGATCGTTATCTTCTTTACATTAAGCATTGATCTTAGCAAGCTTATGGCGCCAAGAATATTGCCACATGGATTGCCTAAATTACTCCCTAAGCCTACTACTACTATTTGCATACTTATAGAAGATCAAAACTGTGTTATTTTAGAACGCATAATATTAAATAATCATTAATAAAGTAATTAAAATTTAAAACTCAATACTTTAAAGGTAAGATGATTTTATCAATTTAAAAATTAAATATATGCAACTGCCCCCCCATGTTAACCAGCTCAATTTTAACACAATGGCTTTATTGCAAAAGTATCTGGAGGTTGCCACCCAAGTGCTTAGCAATTTGCATTTATTTACCCCTAATATACCTGGAATCGAAACATTAATAAACATTTATAGTAAGGCATTGTCGCAAAGTATGCTCAAGCCCTTTGCCATGATGCAGTGTAATTTAGCTTATCAAACTAAAAGTCTGCATTGTTTGATGACTATAAGCGATCAGTTCGAGCTAATCCAGGCTTTGCACAAGGAGATGTTTATATATTGCGATAATATCATTGATAATACAGCGCTAGAAGATAAAGATAGGAAATTTTTAAAATTTTTCTCCAGGCAGTTTTTACACTCCCTAGCGCCAGATAATTTCGTGCACCTAAACCCAAAGGCGCTTAAGGCGTGCATCGAGTCGAATTTTGAAAATTTAATAAATGGTTTTGAAAATCTAAAGCGTGATTTAAGTAATTCTGGAAATTTTTTCTCAATTAGCAACGTTGATAAACTAGCTTTTGAAATCGGAAAAAATATAGCAACAACACCAGGAAAGGTAATATACAAAAATGAGTTAATCGAGCTGATTTGCTACGCTCCAAAGGGCAAAACTTTCCAGATTCCCATTTTGATAGTCCCTCCATGCATTAACAAATACTATGTTTTAGATTTGTCGCCAGAAAATTCTTTTGTCAACTGGCTTATCCAAAATAATTTCCAAGTTTTTCTAATATCATGGGTAAACCCCAAATCGCCTGAGCAAAATTTTGAATTTGAGCAATACATCTCCAAGGGCATTCTGGCCGCAGCAAAGCATATCGAGGAAAGCTTTAATTGCCCAAAAATCAACCTGCTTGGATATTGCATTGGCGGGGTGATGCTAGCTAGCGCTTTGTCTTTCTGCGCGGATAAAAAACAGGATATTTTCAGCAGTGCAACATTTCTAAATACAATGCTTGATTTTAGCGATCCTGGAGAAATTTCGATCTTTATCAGGGACGAGATCCTGAGCGCCTTGCGCGCAGTAGCTGAGCAAAAAGGCTACTTAGACGGCATATACCTATACAACATCTTTAATCTGTTAAAATCCAAAGACTTAATATGGTCCGCCTACATTAACAACTACATTGAAGGAAACCTGCCCAAAAGTTTTGATATTTTATATTGGAATGCCGATTACGTTAATTTACCGGCTAAGATGTTTGACTACTACATGGAAAATATGTATGAGAAAAATTTACTTATCACTCCTGGCAGCCTTGAGATTTTAGGCAGTAAAATTGATTTAGGCGCGGTTTTGATACCCTCGTTTTGGGTTGCTTCTAAGAGCGATCATATCGTGCCATGGCAGCAGAGCTACAAGAGCATGAGCTATTTAGGCGGCGAAAAAACATTTTGCTTAAGCAGCGCAGGTCATGTAGCTGGGATTATAAATCCGCCAAGCCAAAACAAATATAGCTACCAGATCTTTGATCAGGATAAGCAACTTGCCGCTAATATTCAAGAGCAAGACTTTCATCAAGGCTCATGGTGGGGGCGGTACTTAATATGGCTGGCAAAACATAGCGGCAAAAAAGTGGCAAAACCTTTTGACTATGATAGCCTTAGCTCCTGCCAAGACGCTCCGGGAAGCTACTGCTTGTAAAAATTCTTTTGGCACTTCTTTGTATGATATGCTTAACTGCGCTTCATTACTGTGCTTCATTTTCTATAGACAAAATATACTACACATTTTTCTAACATAACTTTTGCCATATATATTAAAAGTAAGTTAATATATAATGAATAATCTATATATATACATAAGAAGGAAAAATATTATCATGAGTAAGTCAGCTGTAATAAGTCAAATTGATTCGTCAGATGATTTCCAAGTCGCTATAGCAACTATCAATTCTGAGTTTGCGAAAAAGGCCAAAGCTTACCTGGGGAAGAAAAAAAATACTATACTCCGCACACAAGCTTTAAAGGATTCTGCCGTAATGTTGCTAGAGGAGCTAAAGAAGAGCCCTGCTGCAGATAATAAAGAAAGAATCGAAGTTATCGATCAAGTAATTGGTATATATGAGAAAGGTTATTCAGGAAGCTTCAAAGATAACTGTAAGAAAATCAACAAAGATCTTGAAATTTTAGATCTTAAAGTCTCAACTAAAACCGCAACAAACACCAAACTTGTCGAAACTATTACTGCTGAATGTAACAACTCGTTTGATTGGCACAACGGGAATATAAGTGTTAATAAGCCAGCAATGGACAAGCAAATCGAGGCAATTAAAGCAAGCAAAGATGTAGAATTATTAAGGATCATGACATGGCACTTGAGCGCAGCTAGTACTTTTGGCAGGGCTGTGGCAGAATTAGAGTCAGCAGAAAATGCTCAAGAGAAGGATCAAGAGCAAAGATTTGCGCTTTTAAAGGAAGATCATCTAAAAGACATGCAAAAAGGGTTAAGATTATGGCAAGCCTCCGGGGAATCTGAAGATAGTCCTAACCTTATCTCTTATTACATCAACAAACTGAAAAATCTGGATTATGCACAAGCTAAGGAGTTATATTCAGATACAAAGCAACACCAAAAAAACGACGCAATAAATTTCCTGGACGAACAAGTAAAGTCTATTAATACTATTATCGATGCTCTGCCAGATCAACATCGTAAAAGAATCTTAAAAGTACAGGATGATCTACTTCCCAAGCCGGAAGAACTGGCTCATTTGAAAATTCTGTTTGATCAAGAACTTGTTTTTTATGAGGCCGTTTACCAAGAGTCTCTTCAAAAAGGACTGAAAAGTGAGCAACTAGAAGAATTAAAAAATTTCCAGCAAGGAATGATAAAAGATGTAGAAAAACTGCAAAAACGACACCAGGAAATATGCGGCCTGGAATCAGAGTCTTGTAAAGTTTTCAATGACGTTTTGCAGGGCATGCAAAGCCACAAAGGAGAAGAGTTAAGCGCAGAGAAACTATCAGAACTGAAGGCAAAAAAAAGGAAAGTTGATTTCAGGATGAGATATCTAACCCGCAAAGATGAAGCAAAATATGATCGAGAAATTGAGCAAGCGGCCAGTAAGATGTCAGATTCTACTAAAAATCTGATAAACACATTTCGGGAAAAAATAGCTTATATAGCAGCTATGGATGGCGCTTTGCTTCGTACAAAAGATTGGCTGCAACATACTGGAAAAGAAAATTCCATTTTTAATGAGCTAAAGATTGATGACCGGGAGCGGGGAAGGATTGATGAAAATACACTGGTGCTGGAAAATCAGCCGCCAGCGCCGCCAAATAAGCGGCAGGAAAAGATTGATGACCCGAAGCAGGAGCAGGAAAAGATTGATAAAAATACGCTGGTGCTGGAAAATCAGCCGCCAGCGCCGCCAAAGATTTCAGGTGCCAGGAGGTTCATTACCGGCTTAGCTGGAGTGATCCTTACTCCGCTCATTTATATTGTAGTGCCTTTGCAGAAGTGGAGCCAAGGGAGCAAATCCGTATGGCAGGACAGTTTTAATGTTCATCTCAGTATGTTGAACGGCGATATTTTGAAGCCTGCTGCTCCGCTAGAGCAAAATATCAACTATGCCACCCAGATCGCCCCACAGCCTCATGTTGTTGATGAGAGCAAAAATATCCCTAAAAACCCAGAATTTAAAAGCCAGGTGCAAGATTTGGCGAAGAATGTTATTGGTTTTGTCGTGCCCAATTCTATTGAGGTAAACGAAAAGAGTCAAGTAGAACTATTGAAACAGCAAAGACAAACCTCCAAATTCCCTCCTAGCCAAGAGAAAAATTAGTGGGCCATCTATATTCTTTTGCCACTTCTTTGCATAATATGATTAACTATGCTTCATTACTATGCTTCATTTCCTATAGATAAAATATATTACACATTCTTTTTAAAATAACTTTTGCCATATATGTTAAAATTAAGCTAATATACAATAAATAATCTATCTATATATATACATAAGAAGGAAAAATATTATCATGAGTAAGTCAGCTGTAATAAGTCAAATTGCGACGTTAAAAGATTTCAACGT
>CAMCJU010000022.1 GCA_945875085.1 Candidatus Phycorickettsia trachydisci | reverse complement strand
AATAATATTAGCATTAAGAAGCTACTTTGAAACTTAACTCTCGGATTGTTTGTGTTTATTTGTAAAATTTTGTTAGTAATTTACAACATATTTTTGCATTTTTGCAGTTAAAAACCAACCTTAATTTATAAAAATAATACCCATCTACTTTTATAAAAATTAATTTCCAGTTATTTTATGTCCCTTCTGGAATGCCTTGAGCAACCAATTGGTAATTACGCCGTGCTTTTCAATCTTGCCATTCCAGATATTTGCATTTCGCTCTAAGTCATTATTTGCCAAAATATCACCAGGGCTCGTGAAAATTATTCTATTACCTGAAAATTCAACATTCCAAAACTTCCCAAATACTTCTTTGTATAAATAATTTTCCAACTCCGTCTGTGAAAACTTGTGATTAATAAAAGTATTTACAGCAATTACCCCTTGAGGCGATAAAATATCCTTTGCTGTTTGTACAAAATTTAGCGTTAAAAATGCAGGTGGTATATATTGCGCGGAAAAAACATCGACCACAATTAAATCATATTTTTTGTCTGATAGTTTGGCATTCACGACAAATTCATAAGCATCTTGTATAAATATAGTTGTATTGCCTGTTTTCTTAAAGTTAAAATACTCTTTTGCAATCTTTGCAACTGCCGGGTTGATTTCTACGACGTCAAAATGCGCTTGGGGTAAAAGCTTCGTCATTGCTGTTACAAGAGTCCCCCCCCCAAGGCCAAGCATAAGAACTTGTTTTGGAGGTTCGGGGTTTAGATACAAGGCGCTTAGCATTATTTTTTGATAACTTAAAACCAATTTTTCAGGATTATTGCGTATCATGCAAGTTTGCCTTACTTTACTTTCATCGACTGGAACGAAAGAAAGGCACCTGGTATGAATGGCATCTTCTATGAAGATAGGACCAAACTCATTTACAGAGTGATGTATGGTTTTGCTGTAACAATCGGTAATAACAAATAATATCAACAATGCTGATATTTTAAAACTTTGCAACATGAAAACCCCTATTTTTTTAAAAATATAATACTAAATTCATCCCACTCCCTCTTGCTAAGACCGCTGTTTTCTTGCAAGACTTGCTCCCCTGCTAGAATTCTTTGGACTAAACAAACGGATGTTTTTGAAAGCGTGACTGCATCACGTACATGCTCAGTAAAAGCTTCATAAGTATATGGGACCCACATTTTTATAATCTCAAGCAAAACATTAGCATACTGCTGAATTTCATATTGAGCGTGCTGGTCCGCCCGAAGCCTGACAAAATGCAGCAAGTTATGCAAGTCAATCTTCCAATACCATTGCGTATACTGACCCAGCGTTAAGTTAATGCGCGCGAGCTCCCTTGCAATACCTGACTTTTCTGACTCGATTATGTTGCCTTGTTCATCCTGATTCATAAGCAGCAAATAATTTTGATAGCACCTTGTTGCATCGTCTCTTAAAATATCTAAAACATACTGACTCTGATCTTGCGATAAACTTTCAGCTTCTCGGCCCTGTTTGTTCAAAGCCGACTGCGGACTTAGGTTTTCTTTTTCAGGAATATAGAACTCTTTTGATAAAATAGAGTAACGTGCCGAATACTCATTTACACTAGCGGTTCGGTGTCTTATCCATTGTCTGGCAATGAAAATTGGCAATTTTATATGCAGTTTAATCTCACACATCTCAAATGGCGTTGTGTGCTTATGGCGAAGTAAATAATTAATCAAACTTTTGTCTTGGCTAGTTTGTTTAGTTCCTTTGCCATAAGAAACTCTGGCGGCCTGTACTATTGCCGCATCATCGCCCATATAATCAACAACTCTAATAAAGCCATGGTCTAAAACTTTAAATGGCTGGTACAAAATATTCTCCAATGAAGCGCAAGTGGCTCTTTTCGTTACGTATTTTGGAATTTGATCTTCTTGCATAATTTTATTAAAAATAATTTATGCCAATTGCCTGGCGCACTTCTTGTAAAGTTTGGGCAGCAACTTTTTTAGCCTCTTGCCCTCCGTGTATTAAAATATCTTTAACTTCTTTAATTGATATCTGCTCGCGTTTTTGGCGCACGGGAGCTAAGAATTTTTGCAAAGTATCATTCAATAAAGATTTTATAGCAATATCCCCAAGGCCACCTTTTTTGTAATGGTCTTTTAATGCCGCAACTTCATTTTTATTATCATGAAATGCATCTAAGTAAGTAAATACCGCATTACCCTGGACTCTACCTGGATCGGAAATTTTTATATGATCTGGATCTGTATACATTGCAAAAACCTTTTGTTTAATTATATCAGAACTATCGGAAAGAAAAATTGCATTATTTAAAGATTTACTAGCTTTAGTTTTGCCATCTATTCCGACCAGCCTTGGAGTGCTGCTTAAATGCGGCTCTATTTCCTTTAAAACTTGAGAGTTATATATTCGATTGAATTTTCGAATAATCTCATTTGCCTGCTCTAAAATTGGCAACTGGTCATTTCCCACAGGTACTAAATCGGCCTTAAACGCAGCAATATCGCTAGCCTGACTTATTGGATAGCATAAAAATCCCACAGGAATTTCTTTATCAAAGTTTTTTTGCTGTAATTCTGCTTTTACGGTAGGATTACGCTGAAGTCTTCCTAAATTCACTAAATTCATGAAATAAATAGTAAGTTCTGCTAATTCAGTAACGCAAGACTGTAGGAAAATCGTAGTTTTTGCCGGATCAATCCCGACGGCAAGGTAATCTAGTGCAACTTGATAAATATTATCTATGACCTTTTTCGGCTCTGCAAAATTATCAGTTAAGGCCTGCAGATCAGCGATCATAATATATTGCTTACAAAGGTCTTGCAAACTGACTCGATTTTCAAGCGATCCTACATAATGACCTAGGTGAAGCCTTCCAGTAGGACGATCGCCAGTGAGAATTACTTTTTGTTGCATATTTTTAAGTTAATTGATCCTGCTAGTATGATTTTGTAACTTGCTACTTAAGGCTATATCAAGAACCTCCATGGCTTTTGATATGGGGATAATATTGAGGTTTTGCTTGATGCTATCTGGAATATCTTTTAAGTCACGGACATTGTCTTGAGGGATGATAACAGTTTTAATCCCCCCTCTACTTGCGGCAAGTAATTTTTCTTTAAGTCCGCCAATTGGCAACACATAGCCTCTTAATGTTATTTCGCCCGTCATGGCCACATCTCTTTTCACAGGCGTACCAGTCATTAATGACACAATGGTGGTGAAAATTGCAATGCCGGCAGATGGGCCATCCTTGGGAGTAGCTCCTTCTGGTACATGAAGGTGGATGTCTTTGCACTTATACTCCGCATCGGTCAGGCCAAACTTTTCTATTTGAGAGCAAAAGAAACTAAAGGCTGCCTGGGTTGATTCCTTCATTACCTCGCCTAATTTGCCAGTTGCCTTAATCTCTCCTTTGCCTGGAGTTGCTACCGCCTCAATAGAGAGCAAATCGCCGCCAACCTCAGTGTAGGCAAGGCCTGTAGTTGAGCCAATCGTATCTTTCTCCTCGATAACGTTGTACCTATATTTTTTAATGCCTAAATATTCTTCTAGATTATCTTTTGTGATGGTGATAGTTTCGATGTTTTTGTTTGACAAAATCTTCTTTAAACTTTTTCGAGTTATTGAGGCTATCTCGCGCTCTAAGCTCCTGACTCCAGATTCTTTGGTATAAAATCTAATAACATCTAGTAAAGCTTCATCTTCAATGATTAATTCATCGTTTTTCATATTATGAGCTTTGAACTGCTTGGGAATTAAATAATTGCGCGCTATTTGTTTTTTTTCATCCTCGATATACCCATCTATCCTAATTATCTCCATTCTATCGAGTAATGGCCTTGGAATATTCATTGAATTTGCCGTAGCAATAAACATCACTTCAGATAAATCGTATTCTATATCTAGATAATGATCTACAAAGGATTTGTTCTGCTCTGGATCAAGAACCTCAAGAAGGGCAGATGAAGGATCGCCCCTAAAATCAGAGCCACTTTTGTCGATCTCGTCAAGTAGCATGACTGGATTATTAGTTTTGACCTTTTTTATTAACTTGATAATTTTGCCAGGCATAGAGCCTAAATAAGTTCGCCTATGCCCCCTAATTTCAGCCTCGTCACGCACGCCGCCAAGAGCAAATTTCGTATATTTCCGCCCAACTGCTTCTGCGATAGACTTTGCTAACGAAGTTTTGCCAACGCCGGGAGGTCCTACAAAGCAAATAACAGAGCTGGTTAGTTTTTTAGCTCTTTGTAATACTGACAAATATTCAATAATCCTTTCTTTAACTTTATCTAAGCCGTAGTGATCTCTGTCGAGAATTTCTGCTGCCTTTTTGATATCGACCTTTGTTTTGTCGCCTTTGCCCCAAGGTAGGCTAATTAATGCATCCAGATAGCTGCGCACAACGCTAGACTCCGAGGCCATTGGATTCATAGTCTTTAGTTTTTTGATTTCTTTTTCGGCTTTATCTTTGGCTTCTGGCGACATTTTGAGTTGCTGAACTTTTTGCTCAAGCTCTTGAATTTCGGTTTTATCATCTTCGCCTAACTCCTTTTGTATTGCTTTAATTTGCTCGTTTAGATAATAATCTTTTTGGGTTTTTTCTATTTGTTTTTTTATTCTTGTACTAACGTTAGAATCGGCGTTGATAATGGCAATTTCAGCATTAAGAGTGTTTATTAGGTGCTCTAAGCGTTTTGGTACATTTGTGATTTCTAGTAATTCTTGCCGCTGACTAACTCTGCAGGTTAAATGACAAGCTATAATGTTGCTCAAGTAAGATGGATTGCTGTATTGTTTAGTAATGATATTGACAACTTCTGGATTTATTGTTTTATTAACCTTGGCATATTTTTTAAACAAATCGATTGTTTCCTGCATTAGTCCAGCAACAAAAGCAGAGTCGACATAATCTTCATCGCGGATAATTTTATATTCACCTTCTAGGAATCTATCTTGAAGAAATCTGTTGATTTTCACTCTATTTTCTGCCTCAACTAACAATTTTATATTATTATTTGGCAGCTTGATTGTTTGTAGTATTTTGACAACTACTCCTATATCAAATAAATCTTCAATTTTAGGATCGTCGTTGATCTGAGATTTTTGCGCAACAAAGATAATATTCTGTGTTTTGGAATCATGAGGCCAGGAAGCTAGTGCCTTGATTGATTTTTCTCGCCCTACAAATACTGGTATAATTGATCCAGGAAAAACAACAATATCCCTTAAAGGCACGATCGGTAATTTATTTTTAGACATACGAAAATTTAAGGGTATTTTAATTTTATTAACTTAGTAAGGTGTTATATAATAATCAGCATCGATAAAATCAACTACTCACATTTTATGATAATTGATATATTATTTTACAAAACACCTGATACAAGTAAATTATGCCTCATAAACAGACCGGATACAATTATATAAAACTTATTTTTCTTCAATAAATAAAAACTATATGATTCAGATTCAACCTAAGGAAAACTTGATCCAGGCGCTAGATAGAATTAAGGATCATATAATTAAAACTCCAATACTGCAATCGGACATTTTAGATAATTTCTTAGGGCATAATTTTTTTTTTAAAGTCGATGCGTTGCAAAAAACCGGCGCATTTAAGATACGCGCTGTGTTTAATCATTTATTGGCATTAAAAGAGCGGCAATCTCTACCAGCGAAAATCGTAGGATACAGTACTGGTAATCATGGCATTGCCTTAGCTTACGCATGCAAACAGTTAGGCATATCATGTAGGATTTATTTGCCAGAATCTACCTCTTATCTTAAGGCGCAAATTGCAAAGAGCTTTTCGGCAGAAGTGATATATACCCCTAATCGTCTAGAGGCTGAGCTCCGAGCTAAAGCCGACGTGCAAAATGGATTTTATTTTCTACACCCTTCTGATAGTGACCTTAGCATAGCTGGAAGTGGCACAATGTGCATGGAGGCTTTGGAGCAGCTAAGCCTTGCTCCTGATGCTATTTTTGCCTCATGTGGCGGTGGGGGGCTGCTTTCTGGTAGTTATTTGGCAAAAGAGCTTTTGTCTCCTGGTAGCTTATTATTCGGCTGCGAGCCCGCAAATGCCAATGATGCTTTTATTTCTAGGCAAATAGGTCAATTATTTGGATTTGAAGCAACGCCACAAACTATCGCCGATGGCTTAATCGCGCTAAAATTATCAGAGCGCACATTTGCTTATATCCAAAAATTAGACGCTATGTTTCTGGCCGAAGAAGAAGAGATCAGGTATTGGACAATTTGGCTCAGTTATCTGTTAAAAATAACAGTCGAGCCTTCATGTGCCATAAATATGGCAGGGGCAATGCAGTGGCTAAAAAACAAGAAATACCCCCAAAAAATTCTTATCTTAATTTCTGGAGGGAATGTGGATCATAATTTTTTCTCCTCTGTCTGGAGGGAGGCCAGTTTGCTGCGATAGTTCAGGTCTGATGATGTTGTGATTGTATCTATGAAAATCGCCTCTATGGAAAATCGTGTCTATAAAAGTGGTGCGCCCTAGAGGACTCGAACCTCTGACCCACAGATTAGAAATCTGTTGCTCTATCCAGCTGAGCTAAGGGCGCTTCAATGAATAATTTACAAGCTATCATAATTTGGCGCCAATTGCAAACTAAATTTAATAACATTAACCTTTTATGCATTAACTTATAAGCGCTAACCTTGGGAAGCTCTGCCTCTTGTCCTTAAATGGCAAGGAACTCAATCATCCCTCTTTTGCCATATTGGTCAAATCTTTTCTTTTATGAATTGGAAGCTTTTGCTTGAAAGCTTTCTCATCTTTAAGATATTGCTGCGCTTGTGTTGTAAGTTTTATATAAGCTTGTTTTTTTTGCTCATTCAGGTCTTTAATTTTTTGTCTGAATTCTTTAATTTGTGTCTTGAATTCAGTTTTAATAGCTAGCATGTGTTTTTTAAAATCGTCAATGATTTTTTGATATTTAGCTTCGTCTTTAGTTTCATCTTTTTTTAAGTCTGAATTATCAACTGCGCTAGTATCTTTATTTTCTGACTTGCTAATTTCTACAGCATGATTACTATCTGTTGTTTTATTATCAGTATGACTCTTAGTTGCTAATGCATTTAAGCTAATAGTTGACAGAAGAGCTGATAAGGTGGTAGAAAGGAGTGTAATTTTTAAAAAAGTTTTTTTCATATTACTTCAATAATTTGATTAATTAGGTAATAATTATAGCACGCTGGTTTGTGTTTTGTCAAGTTAGAAAGCCTTTTTATTGAAGTGCGGTTTGCTATAAAAATCCTATAAAAAATCCATTGATATAATTTAGAGTTATTATAATTTACGCTAAAAGTGCAAACCATTTATTGGCATAAGACTTAGTAATGTGCTAAGATTGTGGCTGATAAGAAATGTTTTTAACCAATATCTTAGTTTATATGTTTAGTATATTTCGCAAAATATTTGGCACCACCAACGACAGAATAATAAAAAAACTCAAGAAGGAGATAACAAATATCAATCATCTAGAGCAGTATTACGCAAGTCTGACAGATCAGTCGTTGCGCCAGGCGACGCTTGAGTTAAAAAATCAAATCCAGTCAGGAAAAAAAACTTTAGATGAGGTGGTATACGATGTTTTTGCTATAGTGCGAGAAGCATCGAAGCGAACTTTGGGTAAAAGGCATTTCGATGAGCAGTTAATAGGGGGCTTAATTTTGCATCGTGGGCAGATCGTTGAAATGCGCACAGGGGAGGGCAAGACCTTGGTTGCGACTTTACCGGCTGTTTTAAATGCATTATCTGGTAAAGGGGTCCATATTGTTACTGTTAATGACTATTTGGCTCAAAGGGATGCCGCCTGGATGAGTCCTTTGTTTAATTTTCTAGGACTAACTGTTGGCTATATCACCTCTAGTGTCATGGAGGATCAAAGACGCAAAGCTTATCAGTGCGACATTACTTATGCTACAAACAACGAGCTTGGCTTTGATTATTTAAGAGATAACATGCGCTTTAATCTTGAGCATCGTGTTTCGCGCCCCTTTCATTATGCAATTATCGATGAAGTAGACTCTATTTTGATTGATGAGGCCAGAACGCCATTGATTATTTCTGGGCCAGTTAATGATCGTTCTGACTTGTACATAGTAATCAACAAGCTAATTTCGCACTTGTCTGAAGATCATTATGACAGGGATGAAAAAACCAAATCTGTAAATTTAAATGAAGAGGGCATCTCTAAAATGGAAGAGCTTTTGATTTTGCATAAGCTTATAGAAGATAATACTGGTTTATATGATTTTGCAAATGCTCATTTAGTGCACTTTATCAATCAAGCATTAAAAGCGCATGTCTTGTTTCAAAGAGATGTCGATTATTTGCTCAAAAATAGCCAGCTGATGATTATTGATGAATTTACCGGCAGGGTGTTAGAAGGGCGTAGATACTCAGACGGACTGCATCAAGCGCTAGAGGCAAAGGAGGGCTTAAAGATTCAAAATGAAAACCAAACTCTTGCCTCAGTTACATTTCAAAATTACTTCAGGATGTATCCAAAATTATCGGGCATGACAGGTACTGCAATGACCGAAGCTGCTGAATTTAAGTATATTTATAACTTGGATGTAGTTAGCGTACCGCCCCACAGACTAGTTACGCGAATTGACTATGATGATGAAATATATGGCACAAAAGATGAAAAACATACCGCCATTTTAAAGCTGGCGCAAGAAGCTTATGCTAAGGGCCAGCCAGTGTTGGTGGGAACTGTTAGCATCCTTGACTCCGAGGAAATGTCGCAGCTTTTTGCCAAGCACAATATTGCTCATAAAGTTTTAAATGCTAAATTTCATGAGCAAGAAGCTCATATCATCGCTCAAGCTGGACGCCTTGGGGCCTTTACGATCGCAACTAACATGGCAGGGCGCGGTACTGACATTATGCTTGGAGGTAATCCTGAGATGCTTTTAGAGGAGATGAATTTATCTGATGAAAATGAAATCGAGCGCGCTAAAATAGAAATTGAAAAGCAAGTTAGTCTTGAAAAAGAAAAAGTGGTAAACAGCGGCGGCTTGTTGGTTATTGGCACAAAAAGGCACGAAAGTCGTCGCATTGACAATCAGCTCCGAGGAAGAAGTGGCAGACAGGGTGATCCTGGAGCTACTAAATTTTTCCTATCCTTGGATGATGATTTGATGCGCATTTTTGCCTCTGAACGCGTTGCGGGATTTTTGCGAAAAATGGGCCTTAAAAATGGTGAAGCATTGCACGATCCTTTGATCACTAGAACGCTTGAGGGAGCTCAGCAAAAAGTGGAGGCAAATAACTATGAAATTCGCAAAAATCTGCTAAAGTTCGATGATATCATGAACGAGCAAAGACGGATTGTCTACTCTCAGCGTGATGATATCATTGCTGCAAAAAATATCATTGCCACAGTAATTCAAAGTGCTAAGGATTGGGTAGTGCAAACAATCAAGCTATTTATTCCAGATAATAGCTTTAGAGAAGATTGGGACTTGGAGGGCTTGCAAAAAGAAGTAGAAAAAATCTTAAGCATAAAAATTGATGCAAAAACAATTTCAGCTCAAAACTTGATAGAGG
>CAMCJU010000021.1 GCA_945875085.1 Candidatus Phycorickettsia trachydisci | reverse complement strand
ATTGTCTGAACCTTTAGAATCCCCTTGCTTTAGCTATGGGGAGTATGTCAAACTCATAAGCCTTTTGTTAAATTTTATTCAGTCAAACGCGTAGGCGGCGATGTTGTAAATAATTCAGCAATTAAATTATTAAAGCTATAATGTCACACTATAAAATTATATCGATTGACGATACTAGTCTTGTTAGCCTGCAAGAGACGAAAAGTTATCTTAAAATTGATCACGATGATGACGATAATATTTTAAAAGATTGTATTGTTACAAGCATAGAGACGGCTGAAAATTTTTTAAATTTTTCTCTTAGGGTAAAAAAGGTATTACTCAATTCTAATCTTGGTGTAATTAGCATGATAGGATTACCCATATTGCCTTTTGCTGAAATAGTCTCGTGCGAAATCCTTCACAGGGGTGGTAATAGCGATGTTTCAGATCGTTGCTTTGGTAAGTCAAGACCAGCAGCATCTTAACATAGTAAAGCCCACCCAAGGTCAGGTAAAGCTTATATATAAAGCTGGCTTTGTTGATAAGCGTCTTGTTCCTATGAGCATAAAACAAGGGATACTTTATCATGTTGCTGAGATTTATGACAAGCAAGTAATTAGCAGCAGTTTTATGGAAGAAGTGTTGAGCTTCTATAAAAGCTTTAGAAGGATTTTGATATGAAGAACATGCCCCTGTCTGCTCGCCTACATCAGCGTATAGAGATTTTTCAAAATGTCAATGCCAATGATCTTGATGAGTCTTGGGTTTCAAAATTGATTATTTTTGCTGATGTGCGTGAGCTTTTGCCCAATAATATTAGTTTTTTTGAAGGCATCGACTTTGGTAATTTGATTAATCAAGTCTATATGCTATTTACAGTCAGATTTAATAAAAAAATCAGCAAAGATCAGAGAATTAGGTTTAGGCAGCAGGATTTTTTGATAAAAAAAATTATTAACGTTGCTCAAAAGGGTCGTGTCATGGAAATTATCGCTATGCAGGTTGTATAAAAGATGTCTCTAGCGCCGCTAAGTAGCTTTCTAAATAAGGTTTACTGTATTATCAATCAGGATAGGGAAATTAAAAATACTACTCAAGGAGTTTATTTGTCGATTAATCCCAAGCCTACATATCCGTTTATATTTATTAGCATTAATAAAACCTTAGATCAAAGTAACTTAGTGAAATATGCATATAGCATTGATTTTGATGTGTCAATTTTTTTTCAGGAAAAAGCTCCTTCTAATGCCGTTGTTATTGCTAATTATATTGATTTAATATTAAAAATAGAAAACTTCTCGATCGATGAATATAAAGTCTTAGGCCTTAAAAAGCAAGATATCGCCTTGTTAAAAAGCCTCGATACGCTAACTCAAAAACTTTCCATTAACTACTTGAGTTTTATAAGACAAAAATGAATAATTTTCAAAATATCCTATTGCCAGATTTTTTGAGTCCATATATTATTGGAGGCCCTAGGTTTGATACCTCGATACTGCAAAGCATCTCTGGTCGCGAAGTTAGATACCCTAATTTAAGCTATGCTCATCAAAAGTATATAATTAAAGATTGCAACATAAGTTATAACGAGCTTGAGGAGTTTAATTGTTTTTTTCGCAATTGCAAAGGTGCTGCTTTTAGCTTTTGTCTGAAAGATTACTCAGACTATCAAGTGCGTCAGCAGGTTATACAAAGCAAGATATCTGATCAAGCCACTTTTGAATTATTCAAATATTATAAATTTGATAAACAAATCTATTGGCGGCGAATTTTAAAGGTAAGTGAAGGTAGTTTGAGGGTGTTGTTAGATGGTCAAGAAACTCCCGCTCAGATAGACTATGATCATGGCACCATAACTATACCCAAGGGTCTTGATGTGCAGCAAATTATGCTGATTGATTTTGATTTTTATGTGCCAGTTAGGTTTGTTAAAGATCATTTTAATTACAGCTTTGCTAAAGATGGTAGTATACATCTTGAAGATATTGAATTAATAGAAGTAGTGTCATGAGAGCTTTATCGCCACTTGTTAGGCAATTGATTAATCAGGGCGCATCTTTTGCTTTTGGATACGATATAGAGCTGCAGAGTGGCCAGAAGGTATATTTGACAAATTTCGCCCGTGCCATTTCGATTAAGGATGTTACTTATCTTCCTGACTCCTCGCTACAAATCACTAAAGCTAATTTTAATGATTCTGCCCATGATTTTGTTGAGGTGACTGGTATTTTGGATAAAGCTGCTTACTTGCTACTTGAATGTATTGCAAACGCCAAGATATCTCTTGGCATCATTTTGGTCGATAAGGCTTTAATAGAGCCATTTTTAACTCTACATTGCTTTAGCTTCCATAAACAAAATCTTCAATTTACTCTATATTTAAAGAATAATATTACCAAGCTGGCGCAAAGTGCTACAAAATTTTATAGCAAAACATGCAGAGCTAGCCTAGGTGATGATAGACGCGGTGTCAATATTGAGAATTTTGCTGTTGTTAGAGAGGTTTTGCATATTTCAAATAATATAATCATGCTTGATGCTGGCAAGGTGGCTGGATATTACGATTATGGTAGAGTGAACTTTCTTGGCACAGGCATATATATGTTAATACTTAAGCATAATTCTTCAAGCTTGATTTTGGAAAGCAGAGTTGCTGCTGAGGTGCAAGATATCAGTCAAATAAAAATTTTTCCAGGATGTGATAAAAGTTATGAAATCTGCTATAATAAGTTTCAAAATGTATTAAATTTTAGAGGGGGGAGCCTTTTGTAACTTAAGAACTCAATTATGAAATTTTTCAACATCTTTTTAGCAGCTTTTTTTGCTGGTTTTTTTAATTGCTTCTGGAGAAGCTATGGCAAAATTAGGCCTGCACCTCAAAAAAACATACTTCCTTATTGGGGGTCTGTTATTAAATCGTTCAACAACAGTTTTAACAAAGTATCAGATGATGAATCAAGAAATTAAGCACTTTTTTAATGAAAATAATAATCTGAATAAAGGTTTTTTAAATAACCGCAAATCAGCGTCAAGACAATCCCAAGAATTTGAAGATATTTTGCCCGCCTCTGAGGTTTTGGCGGTATATGAAGAAATTATGCCAGGGACTATGGCTAAGCTTTTGGATTTAACCGAGCAAGAGCAGGTCCATCAACATGCTTTGGAGCAGTCTAAAATGCTCTTGCGTGCTAGATTTGAAATAATTGGTAAATTGTTTTTTGTTTTAACAATAGCAATTATAGGCTATGTGACTATTAATTTGGCACAAAATAGCTTAAATCATGCTGTGATTTTTTCATCAATAGCATTTTTGAGTATATTAGGCATGTCCTTGATTTCATATTTTGGAAATTTGCATTTTAAAAATTCTTTTAGAAATTATAATACCAGGTCAAAGCAGTCGTTTTCTTCTTGGAGGAATAATGAAAAAAGTCAGTCAAGCCAGGAGCCTTTGGAAGAAAATAAAAACTCAAGCTTGCGGGAGAATTCACGAGAAAATTCACGGGATAGAAGTAGCAATAGAAGGCCAATATATAAAAGAAAAAAATAAACCTCTCTCAAGGCTTCATTTCAAGTTACTTTTTTAATATTGTCTTTTTAATGATAAGGTCCTGAGTGTTTGGAGTTTTCTGGGGGTGTAGATATTCATGCCTGGAAGCTCAGTATTAAAATATGCTAGGGTTTGGCTTATAAAATTTGCTATTTTGGTATATAAAATACTTTGATTATTTGCCAGATAGGCCCCTGCATTACCTGTAGCAAGCTGCATTATCGAGTATGCCTTGCTGCCAAAGCTGCGAATATTTTCTAAATTAATGTTGTACTCAGAAGCGGCCTCTAAAACATTTTTCTCAATTTTATCGATGATGATAAGAGTGCTGGAGCCTGAGTGTTTGAGTTTTATTTTAGAGGAGTTTTGGTAATTTTCAAGCCACGCGCCTTCTAGAGACGAGGCGCAGCAAATTATGTCAAGTGCTGGAAAATTCAAAACTATGCTTGTGGAAATAGCGTCGTGCTTCTTGGTTATAGCCATCGCGCTTATGGCAAAAAATCTCAAGTTGTTCTGAATGTTTTCCTGCCCTTCTAAGGGGTCAAATAAAATATAGGATTCATGCTTTAGATCGCTCTGAAAATCTTGCGCATTTATGATTAAGTGATCTGGAAAGTATTTTTGCCATTCTTGGGTTAGTATTTCGCCAGTTCTTAGCTTGGAGTTGCTAATAAAGCTATCCATGCTCTTGGGCGAGTGTCTTAAATACTGAATTTCGTTAAAATCTCTAAGTAGTAAGGTGGCGGCTTTTCTTGTTGCGCCTATAATTAAGTTAATATTCATAAAGTTATCAGTGTATTTGAGCAGATATGTTAAGAGATACGAATAATAATATACTATTTACGAAAATTTACTCTGATAAATTCTATAATCTCCTGAGGTTTTTCTTCAAAACTAAATAATTTAGCTAACTTGCCATTTTTGTCAATTAGATAAATAAAAGAAGAGTGGTTTAGCATATAATTTTTCACATCAGCGTCTTTGTCTTTGGCATAATATACTTTAAAGATACTTGCAGCTGTTTTGATTTCATCAGGACTTCCAGTTAGGCCAATAATATCTGCATCGAAAAATTGTAAATAACTCAGTAAGTTTGCTGAAGTATCTCTTGCAGGATCTATTGTGATAAATATAGTCGTTAAATCTATGGCATATTTTTTGCAAGTAGAAATTATTTCGACTATCTTAGATAGGGAATTGGGGCATATGTCGGGACAAAAGGTGAACCCAAAATATACCAAAGTTAGCTTGCCTTTTAGGTTTTGACTGTCAAATTTATTGCCAAATTGGTCTGTCAGAGCGAACTGCCAAACATTATCAAAATCATCTGGAGGCAGATCATGGAGTGATGCTTGATTTTTGGTGCGTGTTTTATTTTGATAAGGTACTGTAAATATATTATATCCAACTATAATGCCTATGATGCACAACAGTCCTAAGGCAGCTAAATATTTTTCCAGGTTTTTGATTTTTAACTTTAGTTTCATGGTGACGCAACTTGAGAAGATTATTTAATAGGGTTAGTTTTTAAAAAACTGGCAATCATCAAAGCGCCATAAGATACAATACTTTTTGCTCCAGCGCGTTTAATGCACGATAAAGCTTCATGCATTAAGGGCGCAAAATCTATTTCTAGTTCTTTTGAATAGTTTGCAATCATTGAGTATTCGCCACTTACTTGGTAGGCAAAGATTGGTATATTAAAGTTTGTAGCGGCATTAAAGATAATATCTAGACAGTAAATGGCGGGCTTAATTAAGATTATATCAGCGCTTTCATGGATGTCTAGAGAAATTTCTCTCATCGCCTCTTTATGGTTGCGTAAGTCCATTTGATATGTGCGTTTATCGCCTTGTAGCAAAGAATTTTTCGAGCCTATGGCGTCTCTAAATGGCAAATAGAGTTTGCTGGCATATTTAGCAGCATACGACATGATTCCTACATTGGTAAAATTCTGTTTATCTAATGCGCTTCGGATATATAATACCCTTCCATCCATCATGTCTGATGGGGATATAAGATCCACGCCGCTGTGAGCCAGACTTAATGCTTGCTTTGATAACACCTCTAAAGTTATATCATTGTCGACGTCGTTGCTTTTTGCATCAAGGATGCCGTCATGACCATGGGTGGTATATGGATCAAGCGCGACGTCGCAAAAAACGCCGATTTCATTTGAGAAAGTTTTTTTTATTGCTCTTACTGCGCTGCATATAAGGTTATCTGGATTATATGCTTCTTTTGCATCCAGGCTTTTTAGTTCCATATTTATTCGAGGAAATAAATTTACTGCCCTTATGCCTAAATTAAGCGCCCTTTCTATTTCCTTTAGTAATTGATCGATGGAGTAGAGATAAATATTTGGCATACTAGCAATTGGCTCTTTAATGTCCCTGCCTTTGGTGATAAAAATAGGGTAAATCAAATCGCCAGTATTTAGAGTTGTTTCTGCTACTAAATCCTGTAGCCAGGGGTACTTTCTAGTTCTTCTTGGTCGTATTATAGGTAACATGTTATTAATTATTTTAATAAATTTTGCAGTATTGACTTGGAGCTATACGATAAATTCATTTATTATTATATTAATTCTTAACATAAAGCAATACCTAGAATAATTCCAAAGTACTTCAATATTATGTTTTTTAACGCCGATTACTTATATTCCGCCATGGAATTATACAAACTTCAATTCATGCCTGTGCGGGAAGGAATTAAAGGATTTTATAGTTTGTTAAAAAATCCATATTTTCCTACTCATTATAGTCATATTGGCAAGAATTATGAAGCTCTTTTTGAGATACTGGAAAGACTAAGTCGGGCTCATCAGAGTGAGAAATTTGACATTGATGAGATAGTTATTGACGATAAAAAAGTTGCAATAACTCAGACGCTAGTTTTTGCTAAGCCTTTTTGTGATTTGCTGCATTTTTCTAAATCGCCGTCAATACAAGGGCAGCCAAAATTGCTTATGGTAGCACCAATGGCAGGACATCATGCTAATTTGATTTCTGATGCTATCTCCTGTCTATCATCTTGGTTTGATGTATATGTTACAAACTGGAAAAGCGCTTGCCAGGTTCCTCTTAAAGACGGCTCGTTTACGATGGATGATTACATAGATTATATCATGGAGTTTACCAGCTATCTTGGGAGGGATTTAAATATAATGGCAGTGTGTCAGCCTACGGTGCCAGTACTTGCAGCTACCAGTTTACTTGCCTCGATAGATGATCCGTGCGTTCCAAATTCTTTGATTTTAATGGGAGGTCCTATTGATGCGCGGCAAAATCCAACCAAAGTTAACGAATTTGCATTAAAGCACGATATTAAGTGGTTTGAAAATTCATTAATTACAGTAGTGCCGGCCAATTATCCAGGTTTTCTCAGGAGGGTATATCCTGGATTTTTGCAATTGATGGGTTTTTTGAGTTTAAATTTCGAAAAACATGCGCAATCTCATATGGATTTTTTTAATGATTTAGTCAATAATAATGCCCAAGAAGCTCAAAAGCATCGTAAATTTTATGATAGATATTTTAGCGCGCATGATCTTCCGGCTGAATTCTACCTGCAAACTGTAGAGGAGGTCTTTTGCAAATTCTCTCTTGCTAAGGGTAATTTAGTTAGTAGAAATAGATTAATTGATCCTTTGAAGATAAAAAATACTGCCTTGTTGTGCATTGAAGGTGAAAAAGATGATATAACTGGCATTGGTCAAACAAAAGCTGCGTTGCATTTATGCAAGGATCTTGCAGATAGTAAAAAGCTCTATCATCTACAAGAGGGTGTGGGGCATTATGGTCTTTTTAGCGGAGGAAAGTTTAGGCGCAATATCGCTCCGCTAATAACTGAGTTTATTTATAACAATTCTAAAAATTAAATATCAAGCCAGCAGTTACATCAAGCATCCCTAGGTGTTGTTTTGTGGATTTGTCAATTAGTTGTGGACCTTTAGTAAGATCGAGTTTTTGATAGTTAATTTTTACATCTTTAATAGCGTGTATTTTTGCAGATACATCTAGCGCGATTGTTTGGCTGATTGGATAGGTAACTCCTAAGCCTGCTTGAAACGCCAACGTTTTGCGATGGTTCTTGGAGATTTTAAATATTGTCATGCTCGGATTGCTCTTTGCATTTACGGCTGTTTGTTTTAGTTTTATATCAGCTAGGCCTATTCCGGCTGAAAAATATGGGGTAAAGTTTTGTAAAGTAAGTAAGTCGTGGACGAAATTTATCATGTATACATTGGCGCAAGCCTTGGTTTTGCTTGATCCTAAGTCGTCAAATAAGACAACATGCATGTCAAATTTAGGCTTAATATCTATGGCAAATTCAATGGCGCTGCCTTTGGCGATTTTGTATCCTGCGCTAAATGTAGCTAGATATGATTTTTTAATGCCGCTGGTGACTGTTTTGTCTATGTTGGTTACTTGTTGTTTTTCCGTAATCTTAAATCTGTCTTTTAAGGGTAGGGAGATGCCCCCAGAAACGCCGATGTAAAATTTGCTTTCCTGACTAGCTTCAGATGAATCAGCTTTAGCTGGTAAGCTAGATATTAAAAATACGCTATATAATACGCTATATAGTAATATACTGCCTTTTTTTGTTATTTTTATTTTGATCATATTGGCAAGTTGTAACTTTATTATTAATAATTTAGGGTCAAAAATGTTGTAACATATTTTTTATTATTAGTCAAAGGGTTTTTTTTGATTGCTTAGAGCTTGAATTGTTTTATTAGATATGGTATGTTTTAAGGGTAAATTTAAGTATGCATTTTATCGAAAAGTTAGTCCTATCTTTAATTTATTATTGAGCTAGGCCAGAAATGCAGACGATTAACTAACTTTAATATTTCTAAATCATTATGTCAGAAAATAGTCAAATTACAATTAACGATCTTTGGGACTCCGGCGCTCATTTTGGTCATAAAGTTTCTCGCTGGAATCCTAAAATGTCTCCATACATATATGGTGAGAAAAATGGGCTGCATATAGTGGATTTAACACAGACCCTTGGTTTACTAAAGGAGGCGCAAAAATTAATTCATAAAACTACAAAAGAAAACGGTAGGGTTCTTTTTGTTGGTACAAAAATTCAAGCCGGCTCTATAGTGGCTGATTATGCGAAAAGATGTGGTCAGTATTATGTTGGCACAAGATGGCTTGGGGGGACTTTGACTAACTGGTCTACGGTATCAAAATCAATTAAAGAGCTTGAAAGACTGGAGAAAACTATTGAAAATAATACAGAAAATCCAGTGTACACAAAGAAAGAAATCCTTCATTTTTCACGCAAGTGTGCCAAATTGCTGTCTTATCTTGGAGGAATTAGGGATATGGGAGGTAGGCCTAATTTGATGATTGCCTTTGATACGAGCAAAGATGCTTTGGCTATAAAAGAGGCGCAAAAACTGGGCATACCTATTATTGCCATTGTTGATACCAATTCAAATCCAGATGGTATTGACGTAGTAATTCCAGGAAATGACGATGCTATTAAGGCTATCACTCTATATTGCCAGGCTTTTGCAAGCAGTGCTTTGGCTGGAATTGAGGAGGCTTTGGTTGCATCGGGCGTTGACATAGGAGCAATGACTGACGCGCAGGATAGGGCTGCGCCAAATCCCAAAAAGGTCATCAAAGCCAAGCAGAATAAAAGAATCAATAGATCTTATACGAAGGTTGATGGCAAGGACGAGTCTGATTTTCAAAAAGCCCTTGATAGTCGCGAGTAGATAACTTTTTTTATAACATAAATTGATTTTTTAAAAATATGAGTATTACAGCAGAATTAGTAAATGATCTAAGAGTAAAGACTGGAGCCGGCATGATGGATTGCAAAAAGGCTTTGGTTGAGACTAATGGCAATATTCAGGAAGCTATAGATTTGCTTAGAAAAAAAGGGGTTGCTTCTGCTGCCAAAAAATCTGATAGAGGCGGTAAGGAGGGTTCTGTAGCCTTGATGGTTAAAGATAATAGGGCTGTCATGCTTGAGCTTAACTGTGAGACTGATTTCGTTGCCAAAAACGATCAATTTCAAGCTATTGTTCAAAAAATATTGCGTCATGCTCTGGAGAGCGGCGCGCAAAATGCGGCAGAATTTTTGCAGACTAAGATAAGCGACAAAACTGTTGCGGAGTTTGTGCTTGAAAATGCAGCTGTGATGGGTGAAAACTTGAGTCTATCAAGGTTTTTTGTCTTAAATAGCGCTAATGTGTTTTCTTATGTTCACAACGCTTATTCTAAAAATTCTGGTAAAATTGCAGTTTTAGTTGAGCTTGAGTCTGATTTGTCAAGCGATAAACTCAAAGCTTTTGGTGAGCAGATTGCGATGCAAATAGCAGCAGCAAAGCCAATTG
>CAMCJU010000020.1 GCA_945875085.1 Candidatus Phycorickettsia trachydisci | reverse complement strand
TGTCTTTAGTGGTAAGTTTTTTTTCTTCCATAATCTTTTAACTAAATTATAGCAGCTACTTTTGAGCAAATATAGCAAAGATTTTTACTTTTCAGGTTAATTTTTTTTAGAAACGCTGCTATAAAGAGCTTAGATATTTTTCCGCATCTAGTGCCGCCATGCATCCAGTTCCTGCCGCTGTTACCGCTTGGCGATAGACTTTGTCTTGCACATCTCCGGCGGCAAAAATGCCTGCAATATTAGTGTTAGTTGTTCCAGCTTGCGTGATAATATAGCCATCAAGATCTAGGTTTAGATAATCTTTAAATACTTCAGTATTGGGCTTATGGCCAATAGCGATAAAAATACCATCGACGTCAATATCGCTTATTTCTCCAGTAACAACGTCCTTGATCTTGGCTTTTGTGACGATTTTTTGCGGCAGAGTATCGCCAATTACTTCGAGCAACTCATGATTCCATATAACCTTAATCTTAGGATTTGCAAACAAGCGATCTTGCATTATCTTCTCAGCTCTAAGGCTATCCCTTCTATGAATCAAGGTAACCTGACTTGCATGGTGAGTTAAATAAAGAGCCTCTTCTACCGCCGTATTACCTCCGCCCACGACAAGTACTGGCTTGTTTTTAAAAAAGAAGCCATCGCATGTCGCGCATCCAGAAACGCCATAGCCGCGAAAATTTTGCTCAGAATCAAGCCCCAGCCATTTGGCCGTTGCGCCAGTAGAGATAATTACGCTATCTGCGATGTAGGTATCTTTTTTGGTATGAGCTACAAATGGCCTGCTAGCAAAATCTACACTAGTAACATGGTCATAGACTATTTTAGTGCCAACATTTTTACTTTGTTTGATCATGATATCCATTAAGTCAGGTCCTTGTACGGCATGTTCAAATCCTGGGTAGTTTTCTACATCTGTTGTTGTAGTAAGCTGACCTCCTGGCTCTTGCCCACAGACCATGATTGGTTGTAAGTTAGCTCTGGCTGAGTAGATAGCCGCGCTGCATCCAGCAGGTCCAGATCCGATGATCAGTAATTTGGTTCTATGTTCCATAAAAATTTTAATTAAAATATAAGCTTATCATTGTGGGCATATATATAAGACTAAATATAGCAGATAACAATACCGTGGCTGCCACTTTTTCAGGACTAGCTTTGGCAAAAGTGGCAAAGACAATCGTATTTGCAGCCATTGGCGCGGTTGATAATAACTGTAATGCTTGATAATGACTAGTGTTGTAATTATGCATCAAAAACTTGTCCAACACGATAAACAAATTGACTAGTATTGGATAAAAAACAAATTTTGAGAGAAACGCTGAGCCTGTGAATTTAAAGTCGATTTCGAATTTATCTAACGTTGAAATGCCAAGGCCGATCATAATCATCCCAAGAATCGAATACGAGCCGCGCATGTTGTAGATAAAATCATCTAGAAAATTGGGCAAAGTAAGGCCTGTTAAGCTAAAAAGACAGCCAAGCACGAAGGCATTTAAATTAGGTAATTTCATCACCCTCTTGATGCTTTCCTTAGTAGAGCTATATTCTCCATCGCAAACAAAAAACCCCACGGAAGACTCGTAGATGCTAAGACCCACAACTGCCATCATGTATATGCTTAAGGTGTAGTCATCAAAAAGGCTTGCGGCAACAGGCAGGACGAAGTATCCGGCATTTGCGGTGCCCGATGTCATAGCTAAAATATTGCGATTAGGCTCATCAAAATACATGTCAAACAGGTTATAGCATATGATGCAAAGAATAGTTGCTATAATAAATGTTACTAAAGTAATGCTAAGTGCGGCTAGGGAAAAAGTAGCGCTTGCGGGTATGGCAAAAAATACTATAGGAGAGATAAAGTAAAATAATAAAGAGGCGATATGCTCCCTGTCGACTTTGCTGAATTTACCAGCCAGGAAGCCTATAATAACGCTAAGCAGCGCCGATATAAGCTTAAGAAAAATAGAGCTAAACAGGACCATCGTTTCAATGAGATATTTAATATTCACGCTATCACATATTGACCAAAAACACAAAGATGTCAATTGAAAATAACATAAATATAATATAGGCCTTGGCCAAAGCTCTTTAGCTGCAAGATAGTTTTTTGAGATAAATTGGCATTGGACCATCCACGGCAGCATTTAATGAATTAAAAATCATTTGAATATAATTAGTATTGAGCAATATTGACTTATTCTTTAGAATTTTGTGCAATCAAAATTAATAAATTTAAGTTGGTGGGTTGAGGGATTAAAGATCAAATATGCATCTTTGATAACCTCTATCAAGATTTGCTTAACTTTCTTTAAATAGGCAAACCATTGACTTAAATTTATTAACTACTATTACCAAATGCAGCCTTATATCCCCATAGTTAAAACTAGGGGCTTTACGGCTGCATTTGGTAAGATACTCCTGTAAACGTTGTCGCAAGCAGTTGAAAAATCCGAAAATGCTTTATTAAAAGAGCTGATGAAAGAATTAAGTGCAGCATTTTTATCGCATCAAGCCTCGACAAAAATCAACACATATAGCTATGTATTTATGAACGCGCTGAACAGAGCCTATCAGAAAGACCTGACTGAAAGCAAGGATGATTTATTGAGTGCTCAGAAATTGGCTTTTTGCACCAGTCAATTATGGAATTACCCGTTATTTGAGGACAAGCACCGTTTGGAAATCTTCCGCGAAGGGAAAGTAGAAGATTTAAGCATCATGAAGGACTTCATGAATGCCTATAATCCTAAAGATCTGCCAGGAGATCTAAAGCCCCTCTTTTCTGATGTGGAATAATCATTCTTCTTGCTTTTTGCAAAGGCCTTCGGGGCTTTTGCTTTTAGGCTCTTATTTTTCCATGAAATATGACATTAGTAGCTAAAGAAAGCAACTATTGGCGTGTTAATTATTGGCATATCAGTTATAGCGTATCTTCTTATCTTAAAAATAAACAAATTTTCAATTTGCCCTTAATTTGCCCCTGGACAATTAGGATAAATTATAGTAAATTATTGTTATATATCTGTATGTACTTCGATGCATCTTAAGATATTGGCCTGATAGCTCAGTCGGTAGAGCAAAGGACTGAAAATCCTTGTGTCGCCGGTTCGATTCCGGCTCAGGCCACCACCTTCTTGTAATACCATATACTAATACTTATGCAAGAGTTGCACTTTATAGTTAGCGCAGAATTAAACAACATCAGGCTTGATAAGGCTGCTTGTGTTTTATCAGAGCTTTCAAGAGCGCGCATTCAGAATTTAATTTGCCAAAATTGCGTTCAATTAAATCAAGTCATCATAAACGATCAAGACATCAAGGTTAAACAAGACGATAGTATTATTATATCAATTCCTCCAGCTGTAAAAACCAGCATCTCACCTAGGAATATTGCTTTTGATATAGTTTATGAGGATGACCATGTTATTGTTATAAATAAGCCCCCAGGCCTTACTGTTCATCCTGGTGCTGGTAATCGCGATAATACGTTGGCTAATGCTTTGGTTGAATATTGCGGCCAGAATTTATCAGAGATAGGCGGAATCCTGCGTCCCGGCATCGTTCATAGGTTGGATAAGGATACCTCTGGTCTGATGGTGGTGGCTAAAAACGATCTAAGTCACGCTTCGCTCTCTGCGCAGATCCTTGAGCGCAGCATGCGCCGAGTTTATAATGCTGTTATTTGGGGCGTGCCAACTAAAACAAAGGCCTTAATAGAGACCAATATTGCCAGAAGCCCTAATAATCGCACGCAAATGAGGGTTGCTAGAGAAGGCAAATTTGCCTCAACGCACTACGAGCTGACAAAGATCTTGGATCAAAAAATAGCCAGCATCGTGCAGTGCAAGCTTGGCACTGGCAGGACGCACCAAATTAGAGTCCATATGAGTCATATAGGGCATTCAATAATCGGAGATCAGGTTTATGGCCATAATAAGCGCAAGATCAACAATTACGTATCGCCAGAAAAGCAGCAGCAGCTAGAGAGTTTCACGCGCCAAGCCTTACATTCAGCGCAGCTTAGCTTTTTGCACCCTTTAGACTCTAGAGAAATGAGCTTTCAAGTCGATTTTCCCAAAGATATGCAAGATTTAATCAAAGTCCTTGATAGTCAGAGCAGTTAATGGCTCAAGGCTATAGGCTTGCAAAAAGGCAGCTGGTTTATACTATTATTATTAATAATCAATTAAGTAGTTAAAACTATCTTAAAGTTTGAGGTATCATAATATATGTACACCTTAACTTTAACTTAGAAACATGAAAAAAATCATATGACATACTTTTTAAAAACTTCTGCCAAAGTGCTATTTGCAGCCTTGGCCTTGGCTTCATCTGCTAACGCTTCAGATTGTAGCAGTAGAGAAGTGACTTGTGACAAAGATGTGGAATATGGAATTTACAATGCTGTGTATATTGATTGCAAAGGCTCCAGCCAATATCATCCTCGCATCAGATTTTGATATCAATGGGAATGTAACGCATCAGAGCGATTGTTCAGACGAAAGATGTAGAGCCGTCTCTTTGGATGATGTAGTAGTAAAAGAGCTAAAAACCTATAGTAATAAATTATGGTGTCATGACAAGACATTTGAAAATAATGGACTATTCAAAAAGAACAGTCAAGTTTCATATGAAGGGGGGTGCCAAGCAGCCCAGCGCCAGGCTATAATAGAAGAAATAAGCGCATTGTGTCCTTTTCCCACTAAATTGCCCGCCTCAGCTCCTGCAAAATAGCCTGCAGTTTGCTTTGAGAGTCGATCTTGTCCAAATATAAATTTTTTATCCAGGCATCTGGCTTTGTGTGCATGATTAATGAGCATGCGCTTTGGAGCATGCGTTTACTCAAATTATAGCTAAAGTGCTTGTTTGTGAGTTTGTTTGTATTGATATCTAGCATATTGATTACCTTGCAAAGGCTTTGCTGCCTTTTGAATATCTCTTTTATCAAGACAATCGGTGCAATTGCATTAATTTTAATATGCCGCTCAAGGTCTTGCGCGCTAAAATCTAAATTAGTGTCAAGTTCAAAAATAGAGGCATTGTTAATCAGCAGATCTATTTGCGGATAAATGCTTTCTATGGCATCAAGGATCTTGGCCGGAGAGTCCAAAGCGGTAAAGTCAGCTTGAATTGCAAGTTTGATGACCCCTTTCTTCAGCAGCTTTTCAGCCTCGCCTGCGCTAGAGGCGGAATGATAGTGTATTGCTATGTCAAAATTCATATCTTGGAGCATTCCTGCGATGTGCTTGCCAATTTTACTAGTTCCTGCTGTAAGAAGTGCAACTTTTCGCATGCTGCTATTTTATAGATATTTTAATGCTAATAAAAAAAAAGGCGCTGAAAATATTATGCTGTCAAAGCGATCTAAGATTCCGCCGTGCCCCGGGAGTAATGTGCCAGAATCCTTAGCATTACATTTTCTTTTAAAATACGATATAAAAAGATCGCTACTTTGTGCGATCAGGCCATTTAATGCCCCATAAGCTAAAAGATTCAGGCCAAGCGCTTGATGCGAAAAAAACATGCCAAAAACATGACACACAAGGCTCGAGGCAATGCAGCCGCATAGCAAACCGCTCCAGGTTTTATTCGGACTGATTGTTGGGGCAAGTTTGCAGCCGCCAATTATTCTGCCCCCCAGCATGGCAAATGTATCTACGCTCCATATGCTGCAGAAATATAGCAGAGCCGGCGCGAAACTCTCAAGTTGCGTTCTTATAAGCATTAAGCAGATGATTGGCGGAATTATAATTATAGGACCATACTTTGCATATGTGGTATTTTTCGTTATATTAAACCACTCAATGAGCATTAGGCATGATATTACGCCAAGCAAAATTAAATATGCAGATTCAAACCAGATCATGGTGATTATAAAAGGTGGAACCAGCACCATTACAGATATTATTCTTTGTAATAAATTTTTATTCATCTTCGACCAAAAGTTCTTGTGCGCTGAGCGTATTGTGTTAAAGCTTCTTTTAAGTCTTGCTGGTCAAAATCCGGCCAATATTTATCTATAAAATATAGCTCGGCGTAAGCTATATGCCATAGCAAGAAATTGCTAATTCGCCTATTCCCCCCGGTTCTAATGACCATATCTAAGTCCGGCATTGTCGGGACGTGGAGATACTTTTTAAAGTCTGTATCGCTAACCTCTAGCATGCTCAAATCAGTTTTAGCGGCACTTATTATGCGCCTTACTGCCCCTAGTATCTCTTGCTTTGCGCCATAACTAAACATAAGGTATACCGACAAAACTGGATCTGAGATCTTGTAATTATTGATTTCTTGGATTTTATTACTTAAAGACTCCGGCAGTTTGCTTAAATCTCCAACAACCATTAATTGAATTTGATTGTCTATTAAAGCTTTAAATTCGCTAGTTAGGTAATCTTCAAGCAGATTTAGTAAATAAGTTACCTCAAAAACAGGTCTTTGCCAATTTTCAGTCGAAAAGGCAAATAAACTTAAGTTTTTAATTTTATATTTAACGGCATTCTCGATGAGTAATTTTGCAGCTTTAGCGCCTTGTTTGTGTCCAAAGTGTTTGGGTAAGTTATTTTGCTCTGCCCATCTGCTGTTGCCATCCATTATGACTCCTAGATGATTGATCGATGAGTTTGCTATATTATTTAACATACCTTAAATAAATCTCTTTAAGAGTTAACTACCTTGTAGATCAATAATTTTTTTACAGTATTGAGCCTAACATATTATACCTAAAAGATTTCTAAAAAGAAACACCTTGTGAATTTTCTATGTTGCCCGCCTGGTCTTGATCTTGAGTCAGTTGATCAAGTGATAGATTGCACTTTTATTACTATTGCAGATAATTTTAAAGTATTTGAGCATAATTTGCTAGGCTGCTGGGTTAATTTGCCTTAAAAATTATATTAAAGTAAAAAATATTTTGCATGAAGTCTCAGGATAATAATTTAGATGCATATTTTCAAAAGGCCTTAGTTTGGTATAATCAGAAATACTTATTGCCCTTAACTCATAGGTCTTATGCCGCGTGCATTTTTCTGATCTCTGCTGTGCTGTTAGGGGTCGCGTTGGTGCAAATTTCAAAGCAATTGCCAATTATTACGCCCTTGAAATATGCAGTCATGTTCGATGATCCAGATAAGCCCAAAGATATCTCGATTAATCCAGCTGATCACTATGCGCTAGATCCACTTAATTCGATAGCAAAAATTTTAGTTGAAAACTACGTCACGGCGCGAGAAAAATATAATTATTCTGAACTCCAGCAGCAAATTATATTGATAAATGCAAATTCCACGCGATCAATTTTTGATCAATACTATGATTTTCTTAAGGTGGAAAATCAGCTATCTCCGGTGCTTAGATATCAAGACCAAATAAAGGTAAGTAGTAAAGTATTATACACCACCTTTAGCTCGAGTGATTCAGCAGTTGTGCAATTTAGAAACATCGCCCGCGACTCGCAAGATAAAATAATCGAGCAAATCTGCTGGCAAGCTGATGTAAATTTTAAAATAGATCCTATAGCTTTAGATAAGCCAGATGGCACTCGATTTAACTTTTTAGTTACAGGATACAAAATAAAACTAATCAAAAACGAAATTTAAAAATGCATAAAATTAACATCAAAATATTTTTAACGACCTTAATCGTTTTAATGAACTTAGATGCAATTGCCGTAAGAGAATCGAGGGCAACGCCTATTGACCCTAGAATAAGAGTGATGGTTTATAGTCCTGATGATGTATTTAAATTTACAGGGTATTACAATTATCAAGCAAGTATTGAGCTTGCAAAGGACGAGGAGGTCTCTAGCATCTCGATGGGCGATACTACTGCATGGCAGATTATTCCTTCTGGTAGTCGGATCTTTCTAAAGCCAGTAGACGATGATGCTACTACTAACATGACGCTTATTACAAACAAGAGGACTTATTATTTCGAGCTTTATGCAGATCATGCTCAAGACATTAGGGACCCTGACATGGTATTTAATGTAAAATTTATATACCCCGATGAGGAGGATGCTGATAATTTTAAAACATACGCAGTCAGCAATACCTCAGATATGCCAAATTTAGAGCATCCGGAAAATTATAACTTTAATTACAGTATCAGTGGGCACGAGGATATTGCTCCAATTAAAATTTTTGATGATGGGCAATTTACCTATTTGCAATTTCGCGATAGAAACAATCAAATCCCGGCTGTTTTTGCCGTGGATTCATCCCGAAAAGAAGAGATTGTTAATTACAGGCCTTCCAAAGCTGATGCAAATTTGATTATAGTAGAAAGGGTGTATAAAAAACTATCATTACGCTTAGGTAAAAAAATCATTTGCATATTTAACGAATCCCACAGACTGAATTAAACCATGGAAGAAAATTTTTTAGGAGACTATTGCAGAATATTGATTTTTATTCTGGTCGCTATCGTTTTGTCGGTAATTATCTTGTTGCTGCCTAGGCTTTTTGCAAAAGCCAAGCCTGGAAAAGCAAAATTATCAAGCTATGAATGCGGTTTTGAGCCACTGGGTGAATCTGGTAATAAATTTGATATAAGATTTTATTTAATCGCTATACTGTTTATTATTTTTGACTTGGAGGTGGCGTTTTTGATACCATGGGCAGTAGGTTTTAAACAATTGAGCACCTTGGGCTTTTGCTCAATGATGTTATTTATTTTTGTGCTAGCTGTAGGTTTTATATATGAATGGAAAAAAGGCGCTTTAGAGCTTAATTAATTATGGATTTAAAGGAATGCTCTACGGTTTTAGAGGATAATTTATCAAACAGAGGATTTATAACTGCTAAAGTTGAGGATCTGATTAGTTGGGCGCGTAGTGGTTCATTATGGCCGATGACTTTTGGCCTTGCTTGTTGCGCAGTTGAAATGATGCACGCCGCAGCAAGTAGGTACGACATGGACAGATTTGGCATGCTTTTTCGGGCAAGTCCAAGACAGTCAGATGTTATGATTGTTGCTGGAACATTAACAAATAAGATGGCTCCAGCTTTAAGGAAGGTCTATGACCAAATGGCTGAGCCAAAATGGGTTATTTCGATGGGTAGTTGCGCCAATGGGGGAGGGTACTATCATTATTCATACTCCGTGGTTCGGGGGTGCGATCGAATTGTGCCTGTTGATATATATGTTCCTGGATGCCCTCCTACCGCCGAGAGTCTGCTTTATGGCGCTTTGCTATTGCAGCAAAAAATTAGAAAACATAAAATAATTAGATCATGAACGATGAGCAGCTCAAAGTTTTTATAACGCAAATCGATAAAGACGTAATATTTGAGCAGAATGAAATTCTTACAGCATGTGTAGCAAGTGAGCTTCTGCCAGATATTATCACGCAGCTCAAAAGCTCTGTTCAGCTTAGGTTTACAATCTTAACTGATCTATTTGCTGCTGACTTTCCTGATCAGCCTGCTAGATTTCAGGTTGTATATAATCTGCTGAGCTTGGAGCTTAATAAAAGAATTATTTTAAAATTAAATCTCAAAGAACATCAAGAGGCGCCATCTATTACCAAGATCTTTGCGTCAGCTAATTGGTATGAAAGGGAGGTTTTCGATATGTTTGGGGTAGTTTTTGCAAGGCACCCTAATTTGAATCGTATCTTAACAGATTATGGTTTTGTCGGTCATCCATTGCGTAAAGATTTTCCACTAAGCGGATATGTGGAAGTCAAATATGACGAAACGCTCGAGCAGGTAATTTATCAGCCAGTCAATTTGCCTGAGGAATTTCGCGAGTTTGACTTTGTTTCGCCTTGGCGTGGCCAGGAAAACTCTCTTCCCGGAGACGAAAAGGCTGCTAAAAACTTCAGCGCTCCAGTTCCCAAGGCATAATTTTACCTTTAAAGTCAAAAGGATATAATTTTATTTCCGCCAAAATAGTCGATCTTCATC
>CAMCJU010000019.1 GCA_945875085.1 Candidatus Phycorickettsia trachydisci | reverse complement strand
GAAGATGCTGGCAGCATGGAGTATTCGGCACTTAACCAGCCGCTATTGGTTCCCCTTACAAAATGAGGTAAAAAATCATCCAAAGTAGCTGAGCAAATGACATGAGTATTGCCAACTTTAATTAAGCAAGAGCTAAAAGCACTAGCAAGAAAGTTCTTTTCAATAACTATTGGACGAAGGGCCTGATTTTTTCTATTGTCGTAGCGCATAAATGATCTTGATAAATTGACTTATCCAAACTATATTTAATATATTAGATAATCGCAAGAGGTAATTTTCATTTATGATAAAAAATGATCAAGAGGAAGATATTGTTTCTATGGATACAAACGAGCATGAGGAGCAAGATGCGCTCACAAATTCTCAAGGCAAGACGCAAAACCTGCAAAATGAGATAGAATCCTTAAAAGATAAATTGCTGCGCACAGCTGCAGAGCTTGAAAATACTCGCAGAAGAGCTGATAAACAAATTCAAGAAGCCAGGGATTATGCCATGCTTGGGTTTGCTAAAGATCTTATCGGCATAACTGATAATTTAGAAAGAGCATTGCAATATAAGCCAGAAAATATAAGCGATGAACTTAAAAATGTAATTCAAGGCGCAGAAATGATTTACTCGGAATTAAAGAATGTTTTAAGTAAACATCATATACAAGAACTGGCAACTAGCGTAGGTGATAAATTTGACTACAATATTCATCAAGCTATTTCGCAAATTCAAACTAATCAATACCCAAAAGGCTCAATTGTTGATATAATGCAAATAGGTTATAAGTTAAAAGATAGATTACTACGTCCTGCTGTTGTTGTAATTTCTGACAGTCATGATGAGGCTTCTTGAGAAGAAATAAAGATGAAAACTACAAATCTAATAAAAATAATATTTTTGCTGTGCGGCTTTTGCCTTAACGCTTTGGGGGGCAAAGTATCTGTGCCTAATGTGTATATAGAAGCGCAGGGTAATAATATTTTTGAAGCTAAAATCAGAGCTGATAAAGGCGGCATTAGGCAAAGCATTAACTTATTTTTAGATAAGATAGATATCAAATCATTTGATGTAAAGCAACTTGAGTTGCAAGATTTAAAAAACATTTGCCAGATATCTAGGCTTGAAAATCAGAATTCTGAGGAGTTTTTTTATTCAGCAACAGCAGACTATACTTGCGACTCTGAGAAATTACGCAAAGCTATAGCAGCAAGTCAAAATATTCAAAAAATAAGTAATTTCTACGAAGTTCTGGTAATTCCTGTGCTCAAGAAGGAAGGTCAATACTTTCTATGGGATGATGCAAAACTTTGGCACGATAGATGGCAAAAGCACAAAAATGCATTAAATAAAGATAATATTTGGCTAGCTGAAGAAACCCAGAAAATTGATTCTCAAAACATCCTTAGGCTTAATTATCAAGATATCGCGAGCATTTATCCAAATAAATTATTCAATAAAGTTGCTATCATAATATGCGATTTATTTGAAAAGCGCGGGAATACATCACACGTTCATGTAAAATATAAAGTTTTAAATGAAGATTCATCAACAGTAGAAGAAGAAGATTATCCTGAACTAGAAACTGCTCTCGATGGCGTGCGGCTGACTTTTGACGATATAATTAATGCATTTCATGAGCAAAATGGTCAAATGAGTTTTTTAAAAGATTTAGATTTAACTCAAGATTTAACTCAAGATCAAGAGCAACAATTGCTAGAAGAAAAATATGATGATAAAAAATATACACTGTATATCGATGGCTATGATATAAATTATGTCGAACAAATTAAAAAAATAATCAAAAAAGCCCCTGAGATAACTAATGCAAACTTTACTCCTGAAGGTATTAGTTTATGGAAAGTCGAGCTTTGGGGCGAGTTTAATTCTGATGAAGAATTTGCCCAATCTCTTTACGCCAGTGGCCTTACTTATAGAAAAGCCAAAGATCACTTGAAATTAATCAAGTTAGATAAAGGTGTGTAATTTTCGTTTTTTGTATGCTTAAAAATATAATTTCAGTTTTTTTTATATTGACTATCTTTTTGTCGATATATTTTTTGACTCAAGTCATATTTTTATTAGCTACATCTTATATAATCGCATATATTCTTGCCCCTATAATCACAAAGCTCTCTAGCAAGCTTAAAAATCAGACTTTAGTCCTTGGCGCGACTTTTGTAACTTTTTGGGCTTTGGTCATTATGATATTTGCAGCTATTCTACCTCAAGTATACGATCAAGCGGCCCTATTTATAGCAAAGATCCCAAAATATGAAATATATGTAAAAAGCATCTTAATGCCTTATGTGACCAAGAAAATTCAAATGATCGATCCGCTTGCCTTAAGTAAATTTTCCGGCATGTTTGACGATTTAACAAGCCATATATTTAACATAATATTTGCAATGCTAAGCAACGTGTGGAGCTATGCTAAAATCACTATAGATATATTGCTATTTTGCGTTTTATTGCCAATAGTGAGCTTTTACTTTATTAAAGATAGAAATCTAATGCCAAAAGCCCTCAAAACGACTAGGCCTTTTTTAAACGATAAAGCAGCTAGTTTTATTTTAGACTGCACTTCCTTAATAACTGAATTTGTTAGAGGGCAGTTAAATGTATGCTTGATAATGATGCTTTATTATGCATTTTTTTTAAGCGTTCTGCAGATAGATTTTGCATTATTACTAGGGTTAATATCAGGAATATCGGTGGCAATTCCGTTCGTAGGCATACTATCCTCGATACTACTTTCTAGCATAATTACGATTGTGAATTTTGGCATAGACTATCATTTAGCATACGTCTTAGTGCTTTATTTTGTTGGCCAGCTCTTAGAAGGATATTTCATTACCCCTAGGATCATTGGCGATAAAATAGGCCTTCATCCTTTGCTGATGATTCTTGCGCTAATTGCTTTTGGCAAAATCTTTGGCATATTAGGTTTATTTGTTGCAATACCTGCTACCTGCATCATAAAGACTTTATTAAAACACCTAAAACCTTATCTTTAAAAAACCATGTGGCAAGAAAGTTTTGAGTTTTTAGTAAGACCCACGTATTTAGCAGAAGATTTTATTCTCACAGATACTAATAAATTAAGTTTCCAGAAAATCTGCAATTGGCCCAGCAGTTGGCATCATAGCGCTTATCCATATTTTTTACTGCTCCACGGCGACAGGCAATGCGGCAAAACGCATCTTTCAAATATCTGGGCCCAAAAAAGCAATGCGCATTTTTTGCTAAGTCATCAAAAAGATCAGTTAGAAAAATATCCTTGCGTAGTGGTGGAAAATATTGACAGTAAGTTTTGCAGTCAAAACGATTTGCTCTATATCTTTAATTTTTGTCACGAAACCCAAAAGTATTGCCTTTTTACCAGCCAGATTTTCCCCATCCAATTTGATTTGCCTGATTTATCATCCAGGATCAGAAGTATTAACGAAGTCAAAATTACGCGCCCTGATAAAGAAACTATCAAGATCATCTTAGTTAAGGAATTTGCCAAGAAATCGCTAAATGTTGACCCTAGGGTGGTTGATTTTTTGGCCGATGTTATTCCACAGAATTTTAACAGCGCTATAGATGCCGTAGAGATATTAGATAAAACTTCGTTAAGTACAGGTAGGCACATCAGCTATGCCTTGATTAAACAAATCTTTTTAACTAGATGAAAATTCCCAATCAGCATGACCTTGAGTTTAAAATTAAAGCAAGATAAATCGCTCGAAGTTTTACTAGGCAAATATGCTCAAGAAGATATGAGGCCAATATTTGGCTATGAGATTGAATTTTATCTGCCTAAAAATAATCCCAAAGATTTCCAAGATGAGTTAGGGGTTAGCTTGCAGCAAGAAAAAGGCCCTGGGCAATACGAAATTAACAGCGCTCCATTTAAAGACGTTTTTGCGCTTTTGGAATCTGCCGATTTTATCAGGCGCAAACTAATCGACATGAAGGCAGAGCTCCGGGCAAAACCTTTTGGAGATGACTATGGCAGTAGTTTGCATTTGCATTTTAATATTTTAAATCCAGATGGCTTGAATTTATTCGAAAATAAAAATATCTTGGAATTTGCGGCAAATGGCATATGCTACTTCATGAATGAAACAATATTTGCAATTTTGCCTCAAGAGGAAGATTATTTAAGATTTGATGCAAAATTCATGGCCCCTACGCACGTGGCTTACGGCAATAATAATAGAACTGTAGCGCTGCGCATTCCAGATAGCAGACCTACTAGATTAGAGCATAGGCTTTGCTCGCCATTATCTGATTTATATGTAGCGGCTTTTATAATACTCAAATCTAGCTACGTTGGCATGAAAAATCAATATCAGCATTATCAGAAAATATTTGGCAATGCCTTTGATGCTCAATATAATCTAGAGCCTTTGGCAAGGTCTTGCAAGGAAGCTAGACTAGCTTTTAATACAGAATTTTTCGCAATACGATAAATATTTTTATGATAAATATCTTAACCCCCCACTTCTTTTTTAAATATTACAAATTAGCACTAAAGCTACTGGTAATAGCTTTTGCGCCAACGCTGACAGTCGCACTATATCAGGCGCTTATCGCCTCACCAATTGACTACCAGCAAGGAGAATTAGTGCGAATTATGTATGTGCATGTCCCATCTGCATGGCTATCTATGAGTATCTATTTATTTATGGCGCTTTGCAGTTTGGCCAATATAATATGGGCTAACCGTCTGGCATATATCTTGGCGGCATCAAGCGCGCCAATAGGGGCGAGTTTTGCATTAATAACGCTTATTACCGGCTCAATTTGGGGTTATCCTGCATGGGGAACATGGTGGGTCTGGGATGCAAGACTTACGTCTATGCTTGTGCTATTCTTATTCTACGTTAGCTATATTATCCTTTTTAATCAAAATCCACATAGAGCCGAAAAGCCTTGCTCGATAATATCACTCATTGGCGCCATCAATGTGCCAATTGTAAAATTTTCCGTCGATATCTGGGCCAGTTTACATCAAGGCGCAAGCATCATTACTTTTTCTGGGCCCAAAATCCACCCCTCTATGCTAAAGCCATTATTTTTAATGCTGGCATCCTTTTGTATGCTATTTGCAATAGTATTGATAATGCGCGCAGCGAGCTTGATTGCTAAGCTGAAATACAGCCCCTTGAAGCAAACATGAGCGCCTCAATGACCTTTATGAAAAAAGCTAATTAGCCTATAGCGCAAAACTTCAGCGGCTCTGAGAGCCAGAAACTTTTTATTAGAATCCATTTGCGCATAACTGATTAGCGGCTCAGTATTTAAGGAGTAAGAACTATGGAGCCTAATTACATCCTTTAGCAAGATGCTTTGAGTTTTTTTCTCTTCCAACTGAAACTTTACAACTTGCGTAAGGCTTTTGCGCAACACGTCAGAAGATTTTGATATAGCCAAGTTATCTTCTAAATACTCAAGAGTAAAGCTAAGTACATACTCTGTAGATACGGATGGATCAAGAGCTTTTTGCAAGGAATAATAGCACTCAGACTCTTCAATAGAGTTGGGCTGAGCAATCTCAACGCTCGACAACTTCTGTCTGATATCTTGAGAAATCATAGCATTAGAGCAACTGAGCAAAACAAGCATCGCTACAACTAACCAAAACTTCATGTTTATATCACCACATTGACGGTTTTTTTGGGCACAATAATGATTTTTTTTACCAAGGAGGTAGCAACGCTTTTTTCTAGCAACTCTAAAGCAACAGCTTTAATCTCATCATCAAGGGCCGATGTATTAAAATCATGCGTAGCTTTAAATTTCCCATTAAGCTGGATAGACATTGTTACTTTGTCTTGCTCGAGATATTTCTGATCAAAAACTGGCCATGGCTCTGCCGCAAGCAAGCTATCATGGCCTAAATTGTGCCATATTTCTTCAGTTACATGAGGGATAAATGGATTAATTAACTTGATGATAATTGCAAATGCATCTAGCAGCTCTTGGATAAAAATATCTCTATTTAACAAATCGCAAACATGATTATATAGCTGGCGAATTCTAGCTATTGCTTTGTTGAACTTAAATTCCTTAATGTCTTGTGTCACTTCCTTGACTGCTAAATGGGTGGCGTAAGCTAGCTTTCTACTCTCTGCCGGGTTAATTGCCGAATTAATTGCACCAAGATTTACAAACTTATCACTGAGCTCAAACAGCTTTTTAATAAACTTACTACATCCTTCAATCCCATTAATCGACCATTCTATTTCTTTTTCCGGCGGCGAATCCGACATTGCAAAAAGCCTTAATGGATCAGCCCCATATTGCTGCAAAATACTCTCTAGATCAACTACGTTGTTCTTAGATTTGCTCATTTTTTCAAGTTTGCCTTTAACAACAAGAGCTCCTGTTTCCTTGTTTTTTAAAACGCCACCATCGTCAATAACCATGCTTGGGTACACCCAATTACCATCTTGATCCTTGTATGTAGCATGCAAAACCATGCCTTGAGTAAGTAAGTTTTTAAATGGCTCACGAATCTCAAGATAACCACAATCATTCATGGCTTTAGTGAAAAATCTAGCATATAGCAGATGCAAAATAGCATGCTCAATCCCGCCAATATATTGATCAACGCCAAGCCAATATCCGCATGCTTCCTTATCGGTCATTTTAGCAGCCTTATTATTGCAGTATCTGGCAAAATACCACGAGGATTCAAAAAAAGTATCAAATGTATCGAGCTCTCTTATGGCTGGTTTTGCGCATTTTGGACAAAAGGTATGCTTCCAGGTAGGATGATTGTCCAAAGGATTGCCCTTGCCGGTAAACTCTACATCTTTGGGCAATATTACTGGCAAATCTTCTTCTGGCACAGGCGTTAAGCCGCAACTAGAGCAATGAATAATCGGTATCGGACATCCCCAATATCTTTGTCTGGAAACCCCCCAATCCCTTAGCTTGTAATTTATCGTAGCCCTACCTTTATCAGCTTTGTGCAGATATTGAATCATTTGATCTTTTGCCATATTTGCATCAAGGCCATTTAAGAAGTCTGAATTAATCATCACGCCATCGCCAAGATATGCTCCAGCCTGCACATTGATATCAACTTGACTATTGCTAACAACCTGAATTATTGGCAAATTATATTTTAGGGCAAATTCATGGTCTCGTACATCATGCCCAGGGCAGCCAAAGAGCGCGCCAGAGCCATAATCAGATACTACAAAATTGGCAATCCAAACGGGCAGCTCTTGGTCAGGCAGCAAAGGATGCCTAGCCTTTAAGCCAGTATCTATCCCATCTTTAACGGCAGTATCTATATCTTGAAGCTTTGTGCTTAAATGTTTGCATTTCTCAATAAAGCTACTTACAGGCAAGCTACTTACTTGGGCCAAATGCTTTGCATGCTGAAGAATTGGATGATTATAACTTAAGGCAATAAAACTAGCTCCAAATAAAGTTTCTGGCCTTGTGGTAAAAACTTCTAAGCTCATATCTGCGCCAAGTATGTCAAAAAATACCTTTGCGCCCTTTGAGCGCCCAATCCAGTTAGTTTGCATGGTTTTGACGTTATCTGGCCACTGCAGATCTTTTAAGTCGTCTAGCAATTCTTGCGCATAATTAGTGATACGTAAAAACCACTGACTTAAGCTCTTGCGCTCAACCTGAGCTCCTGATCGCCATCCTTTACCATCGATAACTTGCTCATTTGCCAAAACAGTCTTATCTACAGGGTCCCAATTAACAATAGACTCTTTGCGATAGGCCAAATCTTTTTCAAGCAAATCTATAAAAAACTTTTGCTCATGCTTATAATATTCAGGATCGCAAGTTACAATTTGGCAAGACCAATCGTAAGAAAGGCCAATGCGCTGCATCTGAGCTTTCATCGCGTCGATATTTTGATAAGTCCACACGGCGGGATCTATTCCTTGCTTAATAGCTGAATTTTCTGCCGGCAGTCCAAAGGCGTCAAAACCCATAGGGTATAATACATTAAAGCCAAGTCTGCGATATACTCTGGCAATCACATCGCCAATAGTGTAGTTGCGCAAATGTCCAACATGGAGCTTGCCTGAAGGATATGGAAACATTTCAAGAACATAATATTTTGGAGCCGCCTTGATCTGAGCTTTAAAAATACCCTGCTCTTGCCAAATGCGCTGCCATTTGCTTTCGATATTATTAATATTCATTTTTGCTATAATTTAGTTCATGAGTCGTTTTGATTATTCTAACATTGCCGGTTTTAGAATACATAGAGATTGAATTGGTAATATAGCGATCTTTAACTGCTTTAACGCCGTGCAAAATTGAGCCATCCGTAACTCCTGTTGCTGCAAAAATCACATCCCCTCTAGCTAAATCATTTAAGTAGTATTTTTTATCTAGATTTTTGATGCCCATTCTTTTAGCTTTGGTTTTTTCATCTTCGTTGCGAAACAACAACCTTGAGCACATCTGGCCGCCTGTTGTCAGCAGGGCGCTGGCGGCTAACACTCCTTCAGGCGCCCCACCAATGCCCATGTATGCATCTACGCCATTTGACATCGAGGCTGCTATAATTGCAGCTAAATCACCGTCTTTGATGAGCTGTATTCTGGCATTACAGCTTCTGATTTCCTTAATTAATTGCTCATGTCTTGGCCGATCCAAAACTACAACGATTAAATCGCTAACGCGCATAGCTTTGGCGCTAGCTATGTTAGAAAGATTCTGCGCTACGCTAAAGTCAAGATCAATAATTTGCTCAGCATAAATGCCACCGACTGCAATTTTATCCATGTAAACATCTGGCGCATTTAGCAGGCATCCTTTTTGAGCTAGCGAAATAGCAGAAATTGAGTCTTTGCCTCCAGTTGCTAAGATGGAAGTACCTTCTAATGGATCAACTGCAATATCAATCTCAGGGCCTTTGCCAGAGCCAACGCGCTCACCAATGTAGAGCATAGGAGCCTCATCTCTTTCGCCCTCGCCAATTACGATAGTGCCTTGAATATCCATCAGGTTTAAGCTTTGGCGCATAGCAGTTACAGCCAACAAATCAGCTCTGTGCTCATCGCCTTTGCCCATAACGGCATATGCAGCAATAGCGGCACTTTCTGTACTTGTTATTGCCTTTAACTCTAAACTTATATCTATGTAGTTTGTGTTCTTCATTTTTATAACCTGATAATTTCTGCAACTCTAGCAATTTCATTAAGTGGCAAATAGTCATATTGCTCTATTTCTACATTATCGCCTAATTGCCTGGCTATTTTCAAGCTAAATAACTGATTAATAAAATTAATATGCCTAGTTGACAGGCCCAAATGCTCATGCATGTAAATATAAAAAGGCTTGCCGCTGGATGCAACCTCGCTGCACATGGATATTGAATCAGCGGTGCATATAATGAATTTTGCTGATTTTAAGATGCTGTAGTATATGTTTGGCTGATTGTCTTGTGCTACGGGGTCATAAACAATCGCATTAGGAAATGCCAATTTGATCGATTTTTTAGCCGCCTGTGATGTTCTGCGGCTAAATGTAATTACGGGAACTAAATTTGTTTGCTGCAAGAACTTACGTATCTGCATAATTAAGATTTCTATATCAAGGGGCGTAAAATCAAATCTTTGCGATTTCCCCCCGATAACTACCCCTACGCACTGCCCAAAACGGCCAAAAAAATTCTCTAAAGGAGCTGCCTTGATAATCTGATTTTTTGCATCGTTTAATGCTCCAAGAATGCTTATTGTATTAGGCTTTGTGCAATTATCATGATTTGGCGCAATAAGATAATCAAAAGAATCCTCCTTATAAAAGGGGCGCATGATGTGAATGGTTTTTAAGCTGGGTTTTTGCCGCTTTATGTAATGGGCCACAATAGCCAGTCTTCTTCCTGCTGAAATAATTACATCTGGCAGATTATTAGTAATATCATCAGACCTAGATCTGGCAACATGAAACAGACAAACTCCCAATATGGAGCTAGGGAATTTGGCAAATGCATTATACTCTATCTTTTTGCATATATAATCTAGCTTCAAGGACTCTGCTAAGGCTTTGGTTTGCGTATTATTGCCAGCTCTATTGTCCTGCAGTACCCAAGCGATGCTCATAAGAGCAAATTAATTTACCATGAGATACT
>CAMCJU010000018.1 GCA_945875085.1 Candidatus Phycorickettsia trachydisci | reverse complement strand
CATGATCTTTAAAGTTAGATTGACTGCAGTTGTATTCCCGCGCCTTCTCCGCTGGAGTATTATTTGGCTCGTTTAAAATGTTTTCGAGCGTATTGTAGTTTTCTGATGACGTCTTCCTCAACTCCCGCAACATCTCCAGCAACTTTTTCCCCTCCTTCTCATTTAATTCTGCCAGATTTTCGTTGCGAACAAAGACGTTTTGGCTTTTGTCTTCTAGCGCCACCGCCTTTAATTCGTTCTGATTTTCGTCATTGTTAAGTATGTATAATTTATCATATGTGTCTTGTTTTTTCATTATCCTACCTGTATTCCTTGTTTTACTTGTTGATTTTTACCTAGGCCTGATTGGATTGGTGGTGCACTTGGGCCAGGTGTAATAATATATATATTTCTATCTGATGATCTTTGTATAATAGCATGGCAACTTTGATAGGTAGTGTAACGCTCTTTGAAATGCGTTGGAGTCTGATGGGTATAGCTACCAGATCTTTGCGGCGGTATCGTTATTACCTGGACGCTTGCAGGCATGTTTGTTTGCACAATCGTATGAGCCATTTGCGGAGCCGTAGTTATTACTTGGACGCCTGGCCTTTGAAGCGGCATATTTGGTTGGACTATATTATGACTCCTTGATCTTTGTACGCTTGTTTCCTTTGGCGCTTGGCTCTTATTTTTGCTCACTACTCCTTGAGTATTTACTTCCGTTGGATATGAATGATGATTTTCTTTAGCTTCATTGAGATATTTTTCTGCTAGCTTGTTGATTTCCGCTTCGATCTTTGAATTTATATCATTTTTATTGCCTGCTGCTGGCGCTTCTACTCCTTCAACTACAGCCGCTTCTGCTCCTTCTGCTACTGGCGCTACTGCTCCTGCAACTGCTGGCTTTTCTTTTGTGACAAGTTGCTCGATGCTTTTATCTATTTGCTTTTGGAGCTCGGTTTTTTTCTTATCTAGCGTCTTAAGGGTCTTGCCAAGATCTTTGCTAAGCTTTTCGTCATCAACGTTAATGCCATGCTTCTGGAGATAATTATCGATAATTTTGATCTGAGCCTGCCCCGCTGCTATGTATTGCGTCTTGGTCGCTCCTTCCATGTCTGAAAATTGGTTTAATGCATCTTGGAATTTTTGCAAATTACTGTTATGTCGCCCTGGCTCTGGCTCACTAATTATTATCCCGCCATTTGTGGTTATTTTAGTTGGGTTATTTGGGTCGAGAGAGCGCAATTTTGGATCTAGAGTTTCTTTGCCCTTGCTGTATGCCAGGAGAGTAGATTCTAGATTTTTTCTTGCTTCTTGAATATCTTTTGAAGGGTATTTTTCACTCAGCGCTTGCGCGCTATCTAGTTGTTGCCAAGCCAGCTTGCAGAAGTTTTGCCGCTTATCTGCTGTGGCGGCTTCTTTAATTTGCGTATCAAAATCCTTGAAATGCTCGGCAAACCAGGCATTAGTCTCTTCTTGTTTCTTATTTTGTTTCTTGTCTTGTTTATTTTTTGTATTAAAAGTATGTGTTCTTTGGCGCTCTTTGGCTGGCTCTTCAAAGGAGTCTCCATTGATATTGAGTAATATTGGGTTGAATGCCTTTTGCGAAGATTTGCTTTGATATTTCTCGGTTTCCTGCTTGAGTTCTTTGTTTTGTTCTTCAGATAAATAATTTTTTTTCAGCTTTTCTGTCAGCTTTGTCATCGCTGCGTTCATTTCCCCCAAAGGAGTTGGTGTATTCTCCTTGCTCTTCTTATTTTTTTTACCAGACTTTTGCTTATCGTCCTTCAGATTATTTTCCTCGAGATACTTTTCGCAATAATCTAGTTGAGCCTGTGCCACGGCCCTGGCTTTTATGTCTGGGGCCTCCCCCTCTTTTTTTTCAAAAGTCAGGTTTGTCTCAAGGGCCGTTAGGTGCCTTGTAAGTTTTTCTAAGCGATCTTGATGATGACCTGGGAAGGGCTCAGTAGGTATTAGTTTGTCATTTTCCATTATTGGCGGCTTGCTTAGATCCAGCGGCTTGAGCCTTGGATCTAGAATTATTGGTATATAATCTTGTGCCTGGAGTGTTTTAGTTAGGCTCTTTTGCGCATTTTTTAGTTCTTTATATTCTTTTGTATTGCCAGCGGCATCTTCATTCGGGATGTTTAATTGGGCAAATTGCTTTAGATAGTCATCTACAAGGCTACTTTGCAATTTGGCTAATTGGCATGCTCGTTCCTTACCTTCTGCTGTTTTTGCATTTTTTATGTCAGTTTGAAGTGTTGTTAGTGTATTAGTCAGTTTTGTTGCTATTTGTTTATCGTCCGGCTTCATAAAAATTTTCATCCTCAAGGGCGCTGGATTTCCATGTGCATTTTCTGGCGTATTTTTTTGGGCCTTTGTTACTTGCGCATAGAATTTGGCAATATCTTGGAACTGGGGCTTTATTGACAGTGGGTCTTTGGATATTTTATCGAAGTGATCGTCCCATTTTGTTAAATTTGCTTTATCGATATTGTGGGCTTTTGCGCATTTTTCTATCTTGTTTGTCAAGTCTTCATCTTGGTATTTCTTAAGTTGCTCTGATAATGCTGTTTTGTAATCCTCGATCTTCTCTTTAGCCACTTGGTTGTCTGAAAAGACATTTTTAAGGTTTTCAAGCTCTTTAATGGCGCCTATTGCATTTTGCTTCCAAAGCTCTTTGGTGACGATGAGTTTTTCTTGGAGTTTTTCTTGCGCATCTGGATCGGCTGAGCTTTGCTGGGCAAATGCATCTAGTTTTTGATTCGCGCTCTTTATCAAACGGTCATAATGATCTTTTCTTGCTGTTATAAAATCCTCCACTTTAATTGATTCTCCAGCTTTCTTTTTTGCTACTAGATTATTATGCGCGCGTATTAAGTTTACATCAGAGAAGAATCCTGGCTCATGAGGCCCAGTTTTTGCTTCAGATTGACCTTGAGCCTTTGCCCGCCAATAAGATTGATATGTTGTTAAGTTGTTTGAGTTTATGCTTTCATGGTAATTATCCCAACTTTTTACTGTTGTCATATCAACTTTGTGGGCGGCGCCGCAAGCTTCTATTTTTTTTAAAAAAATTTCATTGGATTCCTTTAATTTAGCTTCCAAATTCTTTAAAATATCCCCCTTTTCCTCATCTTTATATTGCGCTTTGAAGTAATCTATAGAGGCTTTGTTCGTTTTCATATGTATTCTCCAGAGCTCTTTTGTCAGAACAATTTTATCTAATGCTTCATTTGTATTTATTGTGCTATGTTTTTCAAATTCCTTTAGCTTTTCCTCCATGCGCTGCTGCACATCTTGAAGATGAGCTGCTTGTAGATTTGAATATTCTTCTAAAGGCACTTTTGCGCCTTTTTGTGCTTGTGTATTTAGGCCTTGCCATTTCTCAATTATTAATGGATCTTGGAAGAAATATGGGTCATCTGGCTGTAATTTCTCCTTTTGCTGTTCAATTGCATGCATTCTTGAAAAATTTCTAAGGTCCATTACTTTTTCTTTATTCTGGAAGCGGGCCTCCCATTTGTCTAATGTAGCTGTATCGATTCCATTTAAAGATCCTAAATTTTTTATCTTACTGTCCAGTAGTTTTTGCTTTTCTTCTAATTTGTTCTTATAATCTTGTATCTTTTGAGTATTGTCCTCAGATGTAATACCATCGCCATGTTCTTCTTTTTCCTGATAATATTTTTCAAGTCCTTCAAGATCATTTTTAGCTAGGTTCCTCTCGTTAATCCAAAGCCCATGGATCTGCAAAATTTGTTGCCGCATGTCAGCTGGTTTTTGCTTTGATAGCTCTTGATCAAGATAGTTTTCTGTGCGCTTTATTAAGTCATCAACACGCTTTTCTCTTAACTTTAGCACGTTTTCGATGTTAGGGAGATTGCCGCCATGATCTTTTTCAAGGTTATTGTATTTAGAGTCCATTTCTGCGCTGTGAAAAAATATTGGATCATATGGCTTAGCTTTTTTTATCGCCGTTATAAGTTGATCTTGTTGCTTTTGGGCGGTCTCGAATTGTTCTAGGTGGCCAGATAGTGCCTTTGACATTTCATCAAAAGGAGTATTCTGAAGCATCTTAACCCAGTCAGGATGAGGTTTTCCATCCAATTTATTTATTTCATCTTCTATACTTTTTGTGTATTGTTGTAAGACATTCTTTAAAGCCTTAGAGGCTTCATCAATGCCTTGCTCTGGCAGGTCCTTATTTGCCTTTTCCAGATACTCTATCTCGTCTGCGTAAGCTTTATTCCAATAGGCTTGAGTTAAAATAAGTTGTTTCTGCTTATTTTTTATTAGAATAGATTCTAAGTCATCGCTTTCATTATCAGCTTGCTGTCTTAATTGCTCGATGAATTTGTCTGTTTTTTCCTTTAGCTCGAGGAACGCTTGAGTCCTTGCTTGGATACTTTGCAGACTATATCCTGCCAACTCTTTGTCGCTATCGTCATTGAGATGCTTTCTTGGTTCATTGAAAAAATCTGATCGGTATGGAGCTATTTCAGCATCGCTTGCCTTTTTAAACTCAGTATCATTTTGCCCTCCTGGAGTTTCTGAGCTTATGATAGATTTTCCTCCTTCTATTAAAGCATAATCGTCGATGTTTCCAGACTCTTCATTTTTCCGTTCCTTCATTTTTGATACCTTTTCTAAAAAAATTTAATTATGCTTATTCTATAAAAATAACATTCTTAATAAAATCTTAATAATAGAAAAGATGAAAAGGGGTAAAAAATCTATAGAATTTGAATGTCAAAGATGTAAGTCTTTAGTGCAGATCTCTCAGAAAGATAGGCTTGTAACCTAGAATATATTGCCCGATAGTATTGCTTTTGGGGCACTGATATTAATCTTGAGTTAAGTCAAGATTATTTCCCCCGGGATTATTTATTCCAGTGCCAAGACTATCAAATGCAGCGTAAAGTAGCGATTTGATGTTTTCTCCAGTTGCGGCAGATAGCGCAAACACTCTAGCGTTGCTTTGTGCTTTTAACGACTCTATCTTCTGGCTTAGCTCATCTTCCCCGATGATATCGATCTTATTTAGGCAAATTATTTCAGGTTTTTGGCTTAAGGCGCTTGAATATTGCTCTACTTCATTGCGAATAATTTGATAGTCCCTGACTACATCGCTTGAGGAGCAGTCTATCAGATGGAGCAAAATTTTACACCGCTCGATGTGCTTTAAAAAGCGATCTCCCAGGCCGTGTCCTAGGTGAGCCCCTTCAATTAGCCCCGGAATATCAGCAAGCACAAACTCATTATCCTGAATCTTAACTACGCCCAGACTTGGCCTTAAGGTCGAGAAGGGATAGTCGGCGATTTTTGGCTTGGCGTTACTAACATGTGCTAGGAATGTTGATTTGCCAGAATTTGGCATGCCCATTAATCCAACGTCTGCTAAAAGCTTTAGCTGCAGATATACGCTAATTTCCTCTGTCACCTCGCCCTTGGTAGCATGCCTTGGAGCTTGGTTAGTTGAGGATTTGAAATGCGCATTACCAATGCCGCCTTTACCACCTTTTAAAATCTCAAACTCTTCCCCCTCTTGCTTAAAGTCATGCAATAAAAGGTTTGTATCAGCATCAAGAACTTGCGTGCCAATTGGAACTTTTAAAATCAAAGGCGCTCTTGACTTGCCGTTCATGTCGGAGCCTTTGCCGCTTTCGCCGTTTCGTGCCCTAAAGTGCTGAATGTATCTGAAGTTTAGCAGCGTATTGATGTGATTATCGGCTAGAAAAATAACGCTTGATCCTCTGCCGCCATTGCCGCCATTGGGGCCACCTCTGTCGATAAACTTCTCGCGCCTGAAGGAGATGCAGCCGTCTCCACCATTGCCGCTTTTTATGAAAATTCTGGCCTCATCGATAAAGTGCATAGAAAAAGCGCATATGCGCGCATAGGAATTTAGATATATTATTAAATAATCATTGCATAAATTGCAGTGATAATGCAAGAGGTTACTTGAAGTATATAGTATACTAAAAAAGCATAAATACTTACAAACTCACTCCTAATGGCGTTTTTAATACTGCCATCTATTGATATTTTATGTTACAAAAATTAAAATACTTCTTATCCGGGATGAATAAAAATTTGACAGAAAATTTAATTATTTCTATTTTAATTTGCGTATCATTTTGCCTTGGAATTTTTACCTACCTTATCATTACTAAGGAGTCGTATCTAAACACGCCGGATCCTAATTTAGTCATTACTATAGTCTTAGTTGACTTAATTACATTGCTTAGTCTTTTGATTTTGCTTGGTCGAAAACTTATTGCTAATTGGTATAAAACAGGTCCTGCTACGAAGACTAGAATCTACAACCAGATGAGTTTAATGTGCGCTGGCGTTAGCTTTGTGCCGACTGTTATAGTGTGCATTTTTTCAACCTATTTTTTTAATTTTGGCATTCAGTCGTGGTTTGATAAAAGAATCGATAATGTGCTGGATCAGTCGCTTCATGTTGCCCAAAGTTACATGCAAGAACACAGCTTGCGCATGAAAGAAACAGCCACATCAGTAGCAGCAGATCTAAGCGAGATGTATTATCAGCTGATGCAAAATCCAGAGCTCTTTGCAAAAGTACTAAATGCCCAAGCAGAGCTGCGTTCATTAAACGAAGTTATAGTATTCCAAAGGCTCAATAGGGCTATTATTGCGCAAAGCAGCATGAGTTTTTCCATGATTTTTGCCGACATTCCTGATTACATCCTTGATAAAGCCGATGATGGCGAGATTGTTAAACTTGATAATGACAAGAACAAGATTCAATATCTTTTTAAGTTGCCGGAATATAACGATGCATATCTGATTATTGGCAGGTTTGTCGATCAAAATATCCTAAATTATATCGATAAAACTCATGGCGCTATGAATAGCTATAACGACTTAAAGCAAAAAAGCCATAAGTTACAATTAAATTTTTCGATGATTTTTGTGCTCGTGGCCTTGTTATTGCTGCTAGCTTCATTTTATGTAGGGTTATTGTTTGCAGATAAGCTTGTCAAGCCGATAAATAAACTGGTCTCAGCCATCGCTGAAGTAAAAAATGGCGATCTTAGCGTGCAAATTAACAGCGATAGCAACAATAATGAAATTGATGTTTTGATTAATGCTTTTAATATGATGATTAGGCGCATCGATTATCAGCAAAAGGACCTTCTGCTTGCGCAAAGGGCTCTTGCTTGGTCGGAGGTTGGCAGGCGCGTTGCTCACGAGATAAAAAACCCCTTAACTTCGATAATACTTTCTACCGAGAGGCTCTCTAAAAAATTTACCAAAGAAGTATCAGACTCAGAAAATTTTCAAAAATACATCAATAATATCTTCAGGCTTTCTAATAATATCACTACCATACTGACAGAGTTTGTAAATTTTGCCAGGCTTCCTGAGCCGGTATTTACCAGATTTGAATTAATTAGCTTTATTAAGAGCGTTATAGAGTCAAGGCAGATAATTTGCGAAAAAATCACCTACGCTCTGCAGACCGACATTTCGCAGCTTTTTTTCACCGGAGATGAAAATCAATTAATGCAAGTTCTGGCAAATTTATTAAAAAATGCTGAAGAGTCCATTTTAGAAAATAATCGAGAGATTAAGGCTATTAAATTAATATTATTTAAAATGGAGAGTTTGTTAGTGCTTGAGATTATCGACAGCGGCGTTGGCTTTGCTGTTGATTCTATTGAAAAAGCAACTGAGGCTTATTTTACCACGCGCACCAAAGGCACGGGTCTTGGACTGGCGATAGTTAAGAAAATTATTCATGATCATGCTGGGAAAATCAATATCGATAATAATCCACAAGGAGGCGCTAAAATAACTTTAAGTTTTGACTTAGAAGCGTTAGATAATAAAAAAATCACATAAGTATTGGGTAGAAAAAATGATCAGTAAAATCGATGCGGAGGTGGATAAATTTGACAATCTAGCTCATAATTGGTGGAATGCTAATGACGGCGAGTTTCGGCTGTTACATCAGATCAATCCTCTTAGGATTGAATTTATCTTAAAGCATATTCAAAGGCACTTCAAAATTACAGCTAATCAAAATGCGCCATTGACAGGACTTAGCGTTTTAGATATTGGCTGCGGCGGAGGGCTTGCAAGTATTCCCATGGCAAGGCTGGGAGCTAGCGTTACCGGCATAGATCCTAGTATAAATGCAGTAGCAAGCGCTAATCTGAAGGCCGCTAGCTTGGGCCTGCCAAATATAGAACATGTATGCTTGAGGCTAGAAGATTTTCAGGCTTCTGATGAATTTAAGAATAAATTTAAAGGTAAGTTTGACGTAGTTTTGTGTCTTGATGTATTAGAGCATGCCTCCGATCTTAGCCTGACTATCGATTGTATCGCCAAGTTTTTAAAGCCAAGCGGCGCGGTGATTATCTCGACAATAAACAAAACTCCCAAGGCTTTTTTCCAAGCAATCATCATGGCCGAGTATGTATTGCAAATGCTTCCGCGCGCTACGCATGATTACGCTAAGCTTATCAAGCCATCTGTATTGCAAAATGAGTTTAGTAAGCATGGATTATCGATCAAGCAGATGGGCGGCATTACTTTTTCGCTCTTGAAACAACAATGGGAATTGTCGCAAAACACAAGTATAAATTATTTAGCATACATCAACTAAAAGTTGTAAAAAATTCAGCCTAGCGTAGGTTATTATCTCTTGATAAAGGTAATCAATATCAAGTTATAACTTACGCTAATATGAAAAATAAAAATATCTTTCGCTCCTACTCTGGCAAATCTTCAGGGGATCTTTTTTCTTGCTCTTTATCTCCAAAAAGTCTTTTAAAAAAAATATTGGCTGCCTCAAGCTTGGTTGCGATAACTTTAGGCTCTGCCGATGGTGTCTTTGCAACAGAGTGGACAAGTAACGACTCGCATTATTATGAAATTGGGAATCGCGGTGCGCGCAATGGTTTAGATGGTCCAAATGGTCCAAGCAATGGTGATTTTGTTAACGGGGATAGCATTAAGTTTGGCGGTGCGCACAATATTATGAACTCAAAATCTAATGAGAGTTTTATTATTTCTTCGATTGATTTTGATGGCAAAAGCTCCGCGATTTGGAGAGAAAATACCTCTAGTACCACAATTCAGCAAATTAAAAACGCTACTGCCACCTCGAAATTTCAATTATTGGATAACCAGAGAGTTATCATCGATTCAATTATCAATTCAAATAGGTTGCTAATTGAAGATGATAAGGGTAATGCTTTTACTTTTGGGCCCCATAATCATAAATTTGGCGCCTTAAAGCTTTCGCAACAAAACTCGACAGCGACTTTTGATAATTCAGGCGGCAGTGGTGATGTAACGATTAGCGGCACTTTGGATGGAGGTAGGATAACATACTCGACAGCTTCTGGCAGAAGCATAACGCAAAGCGCGGCAGTTGGAGCTGCTACTACTTTAGTTAGCCTGGCAACTAAGGGCGATGGGCTCGCCACTTTTGGTGATGCCGTTAGTGCAAACAGTATATCTGCTGGAGCCTCAAGTACGATTTTTAAAGGCTCTGTAACTGGCTATGTTGATGGCCTTAGCGCAGATACTAATGCCGCCATATATAACGCAAGTGGCGCAGCTGACATAACGCAAAGCGGCATAGTTGGCGGGACTAATGGTTTGGCTAGCCTTACAACAACAGGGGCAAAAAATGTTACTTTTAACGACGCGGTTAGAGCAATTAACATATCTCTTGGTGCTCTAAATACGACTTTTAAAGGCGCTATAACTGGTGACGTAGTAATTCAGGATGCCAAAACAGCGACTTTTGATAATTCAGGCGGCACTAAAGTGCAAGATGTAACGATTAGCGGCACTTTGGATGGAGGTAGCGTAATATTTGCTACATCTTCTATCGGAAGCATAACTCAAAGCGCAGCAGTTGGCGCTACGAATGCTTTAGTTAGCCTGGCAACTACGGGCGATGGGAACACCACTTTTAGCGATGCCGTTAGCGCCACGAACATATCTCTTGGTGCTCTAAATACGACTTTTAAAGGCGATGTGACTGGGGCTGTTGATGGCCCTAGCGCAGCAGCGGCAGCAGGAGCCCCGGCCAATTATGCAGTATATGATTTAAACCGCAATATAAAGGGCTATCTTTCTCCCTCTGGGTTTAGTTATATTACA
>CAMCJU010000017.1 GCA_945875085.1 Candidatus Phycorickettsia trachydisci | reverse complement strand
AATGAATATGGTGTTCTGGCTGTAGCAAGTAGAGCAACTGTCTTGAAATCCAAGTTAAAATCATTTAACCAGGCAATTATAGTTGTATATAGTATAGCAAATGGCATACCGCTGGTAACTCCCAATATAAAAATCTTAAAAAATCTTATATTGGTAAGGATAGTCAGGATTTTCATTTTTCATCATTAATAAATATATAACTATATTTAACATAAAGCTATAAAAAATGCAATGCTTTGGTGATTTATCATAGCTAAGATTAGCTGCTTTTGGGCACCACTTTGGAGTTTTTTATTTAAAAGGCAAATTAATAACTCTATTTGACTTCCTAAAGATATTACTATTACATTAATTAGTTAATAATTATGTTATAGGCATATTTTGACGCCCAGGATCGTATCTTTTTTAATATCTATATTATTTTGCATCAGCTCATCAGCGGCCGATGATAGCAGCGACGTGCCCGCCTGGAGTAATCAAAATATGTTTCGAGGATCAGGTCTTAAAGGGATTGTAGCTAAAAATCCAGTGCCTATGTTGGTTGGCTTAGATTCCACAGTAAAGAAGTTTCCCATTAATGGTAGTTGGAAAAATACAGGCATCACAGCTAATAAAGATAAGTTAATCAAGTTTGATTGGAATATCAATAACATTGTGCTCCAGCCGCGTAAGTATTTAGTCGTATTTCGTCTCGACTATAGATTTGACATGCAGCCTATGTTGATTTATTCATATAATTATAAAACAGATAGCTATACAAATGATTATTCAAATTATCAAGGTGTTGATCTATCAATTGCCCCTGCCAATATTGCTGATAATCTGGCTCGAGCCCTCTTGCTGAACCAATATGTCTCCATTGTCAATCGAGGGATTTTGCTCCAATCTGGAGATGTGTTAAATATAGTTTTGCTAGATGATCTTGGTGATATAGAAAACGGCGTTGCTGATATCGGAGCTACACTTTTAAGTAACTCTGGAGCTAATAGCGGGCTATATCAACTAAATAGCGCACTGCCGTCTGATATGGAAAATAACGTTATAATCAATATGAGCGCTGATGATCTGTGTCGATATACTCCTAATTTAGCTAATTTTTCTCAAGTTTGCTTACTGCAAGATGATACAAAGCTCTATGCTTACAGACCCGATGCCTCTATTAAGGATATTGTTAGTGGGGTGCTTGCTTTGCCAACTGGTATTCCAAGATGCAATAGATCGATGCCTTCAGATTACTGGAGTTTATTTACTCAAACATTAGACAATATTAACGCAAAATATACTACTAATTCAACCGACACTACTCTTGATAGGTACCTTGAAGCTGCTGATAATCATTTGAGGAATTACTTAAAAAAAGGAGGTGATTTTGCCGCTCTCTATCCAGATAAAGCCAACTTACCTGAGGATGTAATATCGCGGTCCTTGGATCAATATCCATATTTATATAAATGGCTTACCCAGGATAGTTCTTGCATTCAAGATGCCCTTGCTACTAAAGTTAATTATTGTCTGCAAGATAATGGTTTAGGTCTGCAGATTGCTGTGGAGGGTAAAGTTATTAAAAAAGACGTTTTTAGCTTTATTCCAGTTGTTGATTCTAGTATTAACTATGTATACACAATAAAAGTGGAAAATTCTGGCCGTCTCGTGATGTCAATAAACCCTAACTTCAATAGTGGTAGTATTAATTCATTTTTAGATTTTGAGCCTAAATTATCAAAAAATGATCCAAGCAGCAGTGGCGTTAGTTATATAGATGGTATATCTATGACTGGTTTGCAATTTGGGCGTTATTTAATGCAGGTTTCTATAGGTAGCGATCCTGCTAGTGCAAGATCTGCGATATCAAACCTTTCCTATGAATACTATATTCAAGCAAGCGGGGATCATGATCCTATTGATTCAACATCAGGCTATAGCATGTCTTTGGGTAATAGTAAATTTGATGCCTCAAGTAATGGAGCTCTTTGGGTCAGAGTTAAGAATAATTCTAGCAACGTTGATTTAAATGGAGAGGTCAATATTAAAACTACCGCTTACACAGGATCGCAGTTTATCTCTAATAGCATAAATAATTACGTCGTCAAGCCAGTATTAAAGAGATACGCCAGCGCCATGAGAGCTATCTACGATGGTCCAACGGGCTTAATAAACAATGCTAATATCCAAAACATCGTTAAGACTATGGCTGGATTATATATTATCATTTACGCTATTTATTTTTTATTGGGAGCCGTTGAGATTACTGCTTCAGATTTGTTGTCTAGAATAGTAAAAATGATATTAGTGGTTAATGTGTTATTTTCAGAAAATAGTTGGCAGTTTTTCAATGACTACCTTTTTGGCATGATGACTAAGGGCACTGCTCAATTGATTGGCATTTTTACAAATTCATCTAGCTCAGTTTCTAATCCGTTTAGTTTTCTTGATCCTGTCTTTAATACCTATATTTCGCCTTGGTTTTGGCTTGCTATTTTAGCGCAATTGGCCCAAATTTGGAATGGCCTTGGTTTGTTAGCGATGTTGGTAATTTCTTCAGTTACTTTGTTTTTTGCTACTTTGCTGGAGATTGTAATGACTTATATTTTGTCGCTTATAATTATATATATTCTAATTGGTTTGGCGCCAATTTTTATACCCTTCCTGCTTTTTTCATCTACGAAAAGTTTTTTTACCAACTGGCTATCGGTAATATTTAAAAATATGCTCCTGCCTGCAATATTTATAGCTTTGATTTTGATTTTTGATCAATTCATGTCGGAAGTCTTACGATCAACAGTTGTGGGTAATTCTTGGGGATGTCTACAGAAGTTAGAATTTAATTTGAGCATTGGAAATTGGGGCCCTTTTACGCTCATTCCTTCTAATGCTGGTTTTTGTATACCATTTTTTATTCCCGATATCGCTAACTCTAATGTTCCTGTGTCTAAGGTTTCTGAGGTTTTAAAGAGTTTAGATGCAGCAGGTCTGGGTGGGATCAATGGAGCTGATCCAGTTCTAAGACATGTAAATGTAGATACGACGTCTGGTTCTGAAGTGTTAAGTAATTTAAGTCCGGCAGAAGCTGCCTCTAGCACTGGAGCTGGCTTAGTGCTTAGTTATTTAAATGTAGCAATGGCTTCTTTTTTATATTATACCTACACACTTGTTGCCAAGCAGCTGCTTTCGTTTACTAGTGATATTTTGGGCAAAATTACAGGAATAGTCGATAGTCCAGTTAAAAACTCTGTTACAAGCATAAGTGGAAACAGTGCTCTTGGCAGGGCTTTTAAGAAATTTAGTGGTAATGACATGATGAATCGTTATGTTATAAGAAGATCTCCAGTAAGACATGGCCATCACGATAATATCAATGAAAAAGCTTGGGGCGTAACTGCTGGATCTGTTAAAAAAGTTAGTAGTTTTGTAGCTAATCTTAGAAGGTCTAAAAAGCCTGAAGAATATGGTAGTAATCCTGGAGATGATGGCAGCAGCGATCATGACAAACAATCTCAAGGCAGAAGTCCCGCTCAAGGCAGAAGTGGTGCTATCAGTAGCTCGGAGGATGTAGAAGGCGCAAGGCCGATGCGACGGGCTTCAGATGACTCAATGCTTGACTCCGATGATCCAGCAAATTTACGCAGCAGCGGATATGAGAAGTTCAAAGCAGAGATGCAAGTCGGCTCCATGCCTAATGGCCACAGAAGGGCGAGTGTCAGTAGCGCGGATGATTTAAGTAGCATAAGTCCCACTCAAGGCAGAAGTGGTGCTATCAGTAGCCCAGATGATTTAAGTAGCATAAGTCACGCTCAAGGCAGAAGTGGTGCTATCAGTAGCCCAGATGATCAAGGAAAGCCACGCAGCAGCGGATACGGCAGCAGAGACGTCAGCGGATACGACGAGTTAAAAAAAGATATTCTCAATGGCACTCCTAAGCGCCCGAAAAGAGACTTCAGTCAAGCTCAAGACAGAAGGGGTGCTTTCAGTAGCCTGAAGGATGATTTCCAAATAGACGATCTTAATCAAGAACTAGAAAAAAGCGCCATAATCCAGGACTCAGATGGCATTGAGCAGAGAAGAAGTTCATCTGAGCAAGGATCTGAAGATGGGCAAAATAAGCGTTCAGATAAAGATGAGAGCCCACAAAGCCCATCTATAAAGAGAGATAATATCGAAGGCGATAAAAATGATTAAGGCCGCAAAAATGCTAAGTTTAAAACTATTTGCTCATCAAGCATTCTGGAGAGTGATTTGTAATTTCTTTTTGCTGATTTTGATATATAGCTGTACCAATGATAGATGTATAGACGCCGATGATTTTGGCTTTGCTAAATTTACGGTATCGTCAAGATATCCAAAAACAACAACAGTTATCAATAATAAAGGCGACAAGAGCACTCTAAACTACATCGAGGATTATCAGGGAAAGCAAGCAGGCGCATGGCTTGATAGCGGATATGAATTAAATGGCCAGCCGCTTACTATCATGGTTAAAAATTGGTCATATGATAAAAAGCGCAATAATGCTACGGCTTCATTATTATCGGCATGGTCGCCTTGGTTTGGCAAAGATAAAAACGTCAATTCTTTGCCTCGTTATCTATATAATTTAAGATCTTGTCGTTTTGCAAATAACGATACTTGCGGTCTGGCGCAAACCCCTGATGATACGCGTATTCTTAATGCTCCTTGTTTAATGAAGCAGGGAGTTGGCTTATATGGCTTGTTAACTACGCAAAAAGCCCCAGACCCAAATGCAAGCGCGATGAGTAGATATAATCCAGATACTGTAACTGGACTTACTTTTCATGTTGGAGATCCAGGAAATCTAGATACTGCCAAATTATATGATATCGACAATTCGTTTAAAAGGTCTCGTAAGGAGGCAAGGGCCAATGCCGCGCTAAGTTTAGCAGGTGGTATAATTGTAAAGCAGGATATTGAAAAATATAAAGGGGGTAAATTGTATTTTAAGATCCTAGATACTGATTATAGCGATAATGCAGGTCAATATATTGTTGTGATTAAATCTGGCGTTAGGAATGTAGGTTTTGATCCATTTGCTCAGTTGGCTGATAAATTTAAAGAAATGTTTTTCGGATCTGGCGCTGATAATCTGGGCTTAGTTCCTCAGCTATATAATAATATTTTAAAGCAACCAGGTTTTCGCAAGACGGTCTCAGCATTGCTTAGTATGTATATAATGTTTATGGGCATGGGATTTTTAATCGGCATAACAAAGTTTACTAAACACGAGCTTTTTAATAGAATTTTTAAAGTATTGATAATATCTGTTCTTATCTCTGTTGATACCAGTTGGCAATTTTTTTATGATAATTTTTTCAATTTATTTATCAATGGCTTGCAACAGCTAGTTGGATATATTCAAGAAGCTGCTACTGGAGGCAAAACTCAAGGAGGCGAGAGTATTATTGCCTTGATTTTCGCCGAGCAAACTTTCTCAAAGTTACTTGCGTTGCTTTTAATGGACTTTAGTGGATTTATTTATTGTATAGTTTTCTTGTGCTTAATGGGTTTTATAGTTGCGATGTACTTAAAGGCCTATATTTTGTATATTACTTCGCTTATGATGATAGGAATTATCATAAGTATGGCCCCTATTTTTCTTTGTTTTCTTTTATTTCAAGCCACTAAGTATTTATTTGACAATTGGTTAAAGCAGCTAATTACATATTCTTTTCAGCCTATTATCTTGTTTGCATCTTTGGCTTTTTTAGGCAATATGGTACGGGATGAAATATATAATTCTTTGGGGTTTAAGGTTTGTGCAATTCCAATAATTGATATTGGCGTTACCGAAAAGCCTCTTTTGTCAATGTATTATCCTCAGCCAGCAACTCCAGCATTTTTTAACAATAACTTAGTGCAAATGAGCGTGCCAAAGCCTATTGATATATATGACGATAAGGGCAAGATAATAAAAAGCTACAAAGCATATGAAAAAATTGATTATAGATATCCTGATATACCTTTTTTAGATCCAGAGATGGATCCTGCTATTGGAGATGATAAAGCAAGAATTACTAAATTTAAAGATAAAGGCAGCTTTATTCAGTTTGAAGGACTTGTGTATTTGATATTGATTGTTTGGATTTTGCATTATTTTAATGAATCTACCATTGATATTGCAAATTCTATTATTGGCAGTGGCGCGCAACTCACTAGCATGAAGGGAATTACAAGTAGTTTGAATCATAATCTGCTAAGCAGGCCTGCTGATCAGATGAAGGATATGTTGCAGGGGAGATTGGAAAAAAATTCAGCTTATAGAAGTGCCGTTGCGGCTTATAGAACAGCCGAAAGTGCCGCATCTTATGCCAGTACAGCAGTAGAGAAAAATCTTGAGCTCGGCTTGAGTAAATTTGCCAGCGTATCTCAATCTTCAATATTATTGGATAAGCACAGGGTGGCAATTGCTAGAAAGTTTGGCTGGATTGCTAACGCTACTGGCATGACAAGAGGTATAAATGAAAGAGCTCATATAAGAGGAGAATTTGATCAAGAATTAAAAAAGAAACTCGATAATTATAACTTTAGAAAAACGCAATTAAAAAAAGGCGTTTCTGATATGTATAACGATCTAAACAATGTGGCAGCGCCTAAAGAAAATATTTTAGATAAAAAAGATGAACCTTTGGAAGAGGGGGCTGATAAGCAAAAACCTTTAACTAAGAATCAGATAAGAACAAATAAAGTACTAGACGGTTTGGCAAATATGATATCGGCTCCTGACCCACACGGGACAACTGACAAGAAGCTATATGAGGCAAAGCGTAAACTAGCTTTACAGAAAAAGCATAAAAAAGAGCAAGAATCTTTAGAGAAGTGGTCTAGAGCAGAAGCTAAAAACAACTTATCGAAAAAAGAGTCATCAAGGATCTTCGCATCCAGACAATTGGGTGCCGGTGTTTCAGAAGAAGCATTGTCTTTAGATGATGATTTGCTTGAAAAGTCGCTCCAAGTACAGTCCGGCGATAAAGTGTCCGAGAAAGTAGAAGCAGATGTTTTGCCTCCTGAGGATAGAGCTAAGGAAGATAGAGCTAAGGAAGATTCAATTGCATATGGCGAAAAAGACAGTATAAATTTACAAAAAGATTCTTCTGGCCAGGGGGGCGATCTGGTTAATGATAGTGCAGGGAGGGAAAGTGCATACTCTAAAAAACTATCATCAAAAGAAAAAAAGGTGGATCTAAAAAACATATATTCAGAAGATAAAAAGAGCGAGAGCGTGCTTGATCTAGGCGGTAATTACAAAGAGGAATTAGTTAGCAAAGAGGCAATTGATGGCAATGATTCAGTTGCTTCATCGGATGCTGGTGATGCTGGTAATTCGCAAAGCCAAAAACAATCAAAAGCTTATCGAGACAAGATTAGTGCGAGAGCCTCCGGCGATGTTGATGATATTTACGCTCAAAGCCTCATAGACGATCCGGGAGGCAAGCCAGACTTCAAAGATGCTCATAAAGAGCAACTCCAGCAGAATTACCAAGATAATTTGCAAGAGAAGCATCAAGAGTTTAAAAAAGATATAGCCAATGAAAAAAATATCAATCCAAAAGTAAAAAGATAGTAGTAATTTATAGTAATTGTAATTTGATTGTGCGCTCATTGGAAAAGTTGCGCTCTTGTCTGCTGCCTCATCTATCTTTTACTAGGGCTGCCAAGCCTTGAGTTACTTGCGCATTAAAGCAGTTTAGCTATATATATAGTCAGCCTAGAATATCAAGCCATAGAATATAACGCTTAGAGCTATAGTAATATGGCTTATTTTTTCAGGAAGAACTGCTCATAATTATCTAGGTATTCCTGAATTTCATCAGCCTGATTTTTTTGCTTATTAGATATAAAACAACGCTCAAATTCCTGGACATATTTGTCATAACTAATCATCTCCAGCCAAGCTTGATAAGTTAGTTTACCATCAATCACTTCGTCATCTGGTGAGTTTAAAATTCTAATTTCCGAAGCAAAGAACTCAGGATCAGGATATGTCGCTATATGCTTGCCTTTGACTCTAGCGGCTTTGGATCTTGGGGCTTTGTGCTGTTTTGGAGCCCTGTCTTGCGCTTTTGCTGGGGGCAGAGGTGCAGGTGGTGGAAATGATGCTTCTTCTGCAGGAGGCGGTGCTGGCTCTAGCGCAGGTAATGCAGGCTCTGGGGGCAGGGGCGCAGGTGGTGGAAATGATGCTTCTTCTGAAGGAAGAGGTGCAGGCGGCGTTGGCTCAGGCTCAGGCGGTGCAGGCGGCGTTGGCTCAGGTGCTGGGGGCAGGGGCGCAGGTGGTGGTGGCGGCTGTAAAAGCAGCTCTGCTTTTTTTGCTTTATAAAGTCCGCCTTGTCCAATATCTAAAAAACTCCTTTTGTCTTCGCGCAGCGGCGGAAATTGAGAATTTGTTTGCCTAGAATTTATCTCATTGGAATTTATCTGGTCAGAATTTGCCAGATTGCCATTTGTATCACGATTGGCAAGAGCGCCGCAATAGCTACTGGCTATTAAACTTATCAATACTATGTTTTTCATCAGTCATAATTCCATTTATTTCTTTTTCAACTAAATTTTTGACAATTCTTGATAAATTTTCATCAATCCAATGCTGTAGATATGGCTTTATAAGCTCTATAACTACATTTTCGATAGTCTCGGTCTTAAGCTTCACAGGAGTGCGAGATTGTTTTTGTTTAGCCTCTTCTTCCTGCCTTAAACTTTCGATAGTATCTTTACTGACATCTTTAGCAACTTTTCCAGACGGAAGATAATCTTCTGTTACTAGGTTTTTAAGAGCTACTGCATCGTTTTTCTTGACGACTAAATGCTTCAAGTTCAATTCGTAAATATCGTCATTATCTTCTAGATACCTATTCTTATCATCGTCAAATTGATCATTTTTTCTTCCTAAAATGACATGTCTAATAGAGCTGATTATTTGATCTATTGATAAATCTTCTTTCATCTAAAATCCTATAATTTTCATTTTGATTTTTTTAAATTCTGCCTCAGGATTGAAGTATTTTACATTTAATGCAAGGCTTTTTGCAGTAAACTCGCCGATCATTAATTTTATTTGATAAGCTTGCAGTAAGCGCTGCTTGTTAATTTGCACCTGATTAATTTTTAAATCGGTAAGTGTTTTTTCAACATTTAAAACATCAACGATTGTCTTTAAGCCAACATTAAATTCATAAGTCGCTCCTTTTAGCGCTGTTTCTTGAGCTTGAACAGCTAAATCAGCTGACCTTACGCCAGATTGCAGTGATTGAAAAGCTTCCCATAAATATACGACATTTGTTTGAACGGTCTTAATTGTCTGATCAATAGAGAGCGCGGCTTTACGCGATTCATTTCTTGCATGACGAATTCTTGAGTATTCCGCTCCTCCGTTAGAAAAGATGGGAATATTTAGAACAAGAGAAGTAGTATAATTAAGTCCATTAAGGCCGTTAGCAGGACCTTCTGGATCGTAATAAGTTCTACTAGCAGCGACTTGAGCGGTTAATGTAGGTAGCAAATTGCCAGCAGCAGCATTCACGCCAGCTTTTGCAGCGCTGAGCGAGTATTTAGCTGAATTTAGAGCCCAATTGTTTTGGGTTGCCTTGGCGGAGAATTTTTCAATATCATCAGGAAGTTGTGGTAAAGCGATTTTTTCAATAGCTTCAGGATTAGTGCCAATAGTCTGCCTAAATTTAGCTCTATTAGATTCCAAATTAGAATAGTTCTGCGAGCGCTCAAATTTGGCTTTTGATAACTGACTTTCTGAAATAGCTAGATCTGTTTTTGTAGCTTCGCCAATTTTAAATTTAGCATCAACAGATTCAAGAGACTTTGCATAAAAATTAACACTAGCATCGCTTATATCATAAATACTTTTAGCCTCATCGTAATTTAGATATGCCGTCACGGCAGCGTATAGAATTTTTTGCTCTTCGTCGTAAAATTTAGACTTAGCTGCCTTGTACCCTTCTTGCGCGGCCTTTAAATTAGCCATGCTAGAGCCTCCATTAAAGATATTTTGCCTAACTGTTAGATTTCTTTGCAAACTTTTAGATTTCGTCGGCGCGGATGTGGTATCTTTTTGGCTTATTCTTTTGTTTTTTAAATCATTTAGCTCTAGTCTGGCGCTAATATCAGGTAAAAAACCTGCTAAAGCTTGAGAAAATTGCTCCAAACTGTCTATGAATTCAATTCGCTTGCTTTTTAAATCTTCGTTAGTAGCGTAGGTGGAAACTAAGGCTTCATGCAAATTAACAGCATTGGCGCTACTATTGAGAAAAACAGTTATTAGCGCTGATGAAATAAAAATTTTCCTAGATAATTTCATTATATTCATGTTATTTTAGATAGTAATAATATTAGCATTAAGAAGCTACTTTGAAAATTAAC
>CAMCJU010000016.1 GCA_945875085.1 Candidatus Phycorickettsia trachydisci | reverse complement strand
TTGAGTATAGTCTTCTCTTTGGGCAAGATTATCGACTATTGGAATTGAAGTGTTAAAGAGTGATTTATGGACAAAAGAATCTTTAAGATTGCGCTCAATCTCGATAATATACTTATGATGATCTTCGTCTTCTACGATTAAATCAGCTAGGCTTCTTCTACCTTTACTATCCTCTTTGTTACTCTCGGCCTCAAGCAGAGCTACTATTTTAACATCCTTATAACCTTTGGTTTTAAGAAGAGCCGAGATGAAACCTTCCACTATGCCGTAATCACCTTTATCTTTTAATAGGTACTTGATAGCGTAATCAAAACTCACCAGCGGTTTATCGTTGCTCATAGCAGTATTTTTATTTTGTTATTTATAAGTTACTCAATTTGTCAAAAGAAGATCTTTTACTCTCTTCAACCCCAAAAGATTTTTTTTCAAGGCGATATCTCTTGGCGCAAGAGAAATTCTTTCTGTCATTCGAGATGAAATATACTAATTACTAACATATATTATATCATTATGCATAACTTATAGATACTTTTAGTTATGTATGCGTAAGTTTATAAGAAGGGTAGGATTTTTAAGAAGTAGTTTTTTGCAGTGGTTTCTTGAAGAATTTTAGTCAAAAAGTTTTTGAAAGTCTCCGCTTTCATGCAGCTGACTGATTATATCACAGCCCCCTGAGAACTTCCCTTTCATATAAAGCTGAGGAAATGTTGGCCAACCTGAGTACTCTTTTACAGCTTGCCTTAAGGCTTCATCTTCCAAAATATTCACATCCTTAAAATCTATATTTAAAGTTTCTAAAATATGACACACCCTGCCAGAAAAGCCGCATTGAGGGAAATTTTTTGTACCCTTCATGAATAAGACGACAGGGCTACTTTTGACTATCCTTCCAATCATCTCAAAAACGTCTTCTTGCATAATATATTGTGGATTTAATTTTAAAGTTTTTTATGGTGGAGCTAAGCGGAATCGAACCGCTGACCTTTTGAATGCCATTCAAACGCTCTACCAATTGAGCTATAGCCCCAAAATACACTTACAGTATACGCCACATTGCAAACTTTTGCAAGAATTAATTTGACGCAAAAATACAGAACATCAAGCTTAACTTATATCTTTTCGGCCATTATTAGCGATAATTATTGCTCAAGTATTATAAAAATTATGTTGCGCTTTTGCAGGTCAGTAACCAACTAATGCCCAAACGACCATTCAGGATCAGATGCTTCATTAGGAGTGGATATTAGACGCTCATTTTGACCGCTAATATCTATCGTATATAACTTGGTAACTGGAGGAACTCCCCTGCTTGGTTTAGAAGTTTTGGCAAATGCAATAATTTTACTATTTGGCGCCCAGCTGGCTCCTTCAACCAAATAGCCGCTGGTAATTATGCGCTCATCACTACCATCATTCCTCATAACGCCAATATAGAACCCCTGCCCTCTAATATTTTTAGTAAATGCTATATATTTTCCGTTTGGCGAGCAGACAGGAGCGCTATAAACCCCCTCCCCAAAGCTCAGGCGCTCAATCTCCTGGTGAGATACACTAATCGAGTATATCTGACCAGAGCCACTTCTGTCGGAATTAAAATATATTTTCTGACTATCGCGCGAATAACTTGGTGAGGTGTTAATAGCAAGGCCAGAGGTCAACTGCTTTATTTTGCTGGTAGCAAGATCCATGACCCAAATATCGGTAGTGCCATTTTTTGCTAAAGAAAATATAATTTTCGAGCCGTCCGGTGAAAATCGAGGCGCAAATGACATGGCCGAAAAGTTACCCAATAAAACAGATCTGCCAGTTTTTAGATTCTTAACGTAGACCTTTGGCGATTTTGTTTCATACGATACGTAGAGCAAAACCTTTGCACTTGGGGAAAGTCTTGGGGTTAATACTAAAAATTTTCCATCGCTTAAAAATTGGTGATTAGCGCCGTCATAATCCATAACCGCTAATTTTTTATTAATTTTAATCCCATTGTTTATTTCTGATATATAAAATATTTTAGTGTCAAAATATCCCTTATCGCCCGTTACTAATTCGTATATTTTATCAGAGATCTGATGAGCAAGCTTTCGCCACGACTCTACAGAACCGCTAAAAACTTCGGCAATAATACTTTTTTCAGCTACAATATCCCAAAGAATGATTTTCAAAGTAAATGTACTCGAGCCATTTCTGATAATCTGGCCATTTAGCAACAAATTAGCATTAATTTGGCGCCATGATGCAAAATGAGGCTTATGATCAATGCCAGAGGCGCTTTCAATAAAAGAGCTTGGAGAAACAATTTTAAAAAATCCGCTATGCTTTAAATCGGCGCGAATCAACTCAAGCACATTTTCTAAAAGCTTTTGACTGTAAACAGAGTTACCTTCGAAATTATTTATAGCAATCGGCAGTAGTTGATTCTGACCTTTTGAGATGTATATTTCATTAGATGCAATAGCGCATTTGAAGTAAAACAGCAAAAGTAATAATGTTAAAATTCTAGTCATAATTTGCAAATTTAGCGTTTCTTTGTATAGCATTTACAATAAATTATATTAGTTATTGCCCATTGCTCAAAGGAATGTTTTCCCTAAACTGCAAAGTTTTTTGTGGATTAAAGATGTCCCGCATTACTTTGAAGGTAATTTGACTGACATCACTAGATTGCTGATTAACGGAAAAATTAAAAGCTCCTGTCAAATCCACTTGTTGTTTATAAGCATCTAAAGTACCATATAGCAGACCTTTTGATTGATCGGTGCTAAATTCTATCTTTTTAATATCCATTATTCCAGTATTAACGCTATATTGCCCATTGATGGTATTGAACTTAGTAGAGCCTTTATTTGCAAAATAATTTAAATCATTGGCCAAGTTGCTTTGCTGATAATTTGTTTGCAGCATATTATTTAACAAATTATCAATACCAAGATTTTTGACAATTATATTTCTACCTAAAATTTTGCCATCTAACTTTAGTGAATAAAACCTTTCAGCCCAAGTATCGCCAGTGAAATTCAATGAGCCGCTAGTACTGATAACTCCAGAAATATCATTCAATATCAAAGAATTAGCAAAAATAGACGCAAGATTAAGATTATTATAAGTATAGCCTAAATTAGCAACAAAAGGCTTGACATTAATGACAGCATTTGCAAATGCACTACCTCCAAGGCCATTGAAACTTATTTTCTCAATCGAAACAGCCGAATTATTTACATCAGCGATAAACTCAAAATTTTTCAGCTTGGTATTAAGAAAATCAAGATCAGGTATCTTTAAATTAAATTGTAAGATTACATTGTCTAGATCAAGTTTTTTGAGCAAGTTATCCTGCAAGTACACCAAGTAATCAAAAGAGACTGGAGGCAACTTTGCGCGCTTAATATTTATTTTATATACAGGCTGAAAAGTTTTTACATCAAGAGAGGCCTGACCTGATAAATAAATATTCTCATTAAGCAAAGTGCAAGAATTTAATAACACAGCTGATGGCACAATATCAACCAGAAAGCTTGCATTACTAAAATGAGTGTCTTTGTATTTGAGATTTTCAAACTTTAAATTCAGATTCATTAACGTGCGGTTGGCTCTAATTGGTATAAATTTACGATGATCTTTCTGGGAATCAAAGGCGATGATGTCAAAATAGCCTAACGCATCTTTAACAAGTGGCAAAATATCATTTGTCTGCAAATCATTTGCTTTAATCATGCTTTCTAAGTGAAGATTATCGCCAAAAATCCTAAAGGCAAGGTCTCCTTTAATCTGACTCTTGCCCAAAGCGGCATTTAAATTTTGCAACGCAAAGCGGGCATTAGTTAAGCTAATGTCTGAATTCAAAGCAAATGGCACGGGCAAGTAAGCTGCCTTGTTTTCAATAAAGTCAAAATTAATAAGCAAATTATTCAGGTCAGAGTGCGTCAATTGCAGGCCACCATCAAACTTGAAGCGATATTGATTATGATCAACTAGCCCCTGAACTCTAAATGCTCCTTGATCACTAAAGTTGCCACTAAAATCCTTTAATATAAAATTGTTTTTGGCACTGTTTTTGATTGCAAAATTAAAATCTTTGACCTGCTCTTTTGCGACAAATAAATTGGCTATTTTAAGCTGCACATCAACATCATGCTTATCTGGAATAATTTGATCTATATTACCCTCTATAAAATTTTTTGCTAGGCCATCGGCAGCAAAAAAGTCATTAACGTTTAGATTTTGCAAATTGGCCTCTAAATTAAATACAGTATCACCAAATATCAATCTAGCACTACCATTTAGAGTTTGGCCTGTTAATACTATGTTATTAATTTCTAAATTATCGTTTTTAAATGATATATCTGCGATGATTTTACTTTCCTGATTAGCCATAATTGCCGGGTAAGCATTTGATGGGTTGAAAATTTTTGCAATGTTACCTGTATCAAATTCCAGTTTAGCTGATTTGGGCATATCTAACCCATCGTTTTGTAAAATCTTAAGGTTATAATCCTTGGCATTGATTAGTAATTTAAATTCAGCATTATCGCCCTTAGACAATTCACTAAAAACATTAAAACCTGAAGCTCCTTGAGCCCAAAACAAAAGGTTGTTTGTAGAATTTTTGATATCGAGCCTTGTCAAAGAGATATTTTTTTCTAAAAACTTGGCCTGCAAACCATGAAAAATTATATTATATGGAGCATTACGATCTTTTAATAAAAAGCTGATAATGTTACGATAAAACGATACTGCATGAAAATTATTGCGCGCATCGAGCACCTTGCTATTTAATAAAGCGATACTTTTGATCTTGGGCTTTAAATAAAAAAGAGAAAACAAATCAATATCAATCCTTACTTCTTCAGATTCTACATCACCAAAATCTACATTTTTTAAAATAATTTTAGGAATTAAGAAATAATTAACCGACTGCTTGGAATATTCAATAGGAATTGGGCTATTATTTTTAATAAAAACCTCAATGTTTAGTATCAAACCAAGCAAAACAGCAAATGTTAGCCAAAAAACAAATGCTATACTCATTATGATCATTAAAATTCTTGCTAAAACTTTGTGCCTAAAATATATGTTAGAAATTGGAGAAATAATGTTTTTATCTAGCATGATTTTTTGATAAGTTGCCTATTATTTAGTTTATAATGTTATAAATACTAGCCATTTTAAATTACCCTTTAAAAAGTTAGAAATTAATATTAGCAATCAAATGAAAGACTATATTACCGTAGGTAAAATTCTAGAGCCTCATGGCTTAAAAGGACTTGTTAAAATCATATCATACATGCAAAATCCTAAGGAAATTTTTCAGCACCAGTTGAAACATATAGTCAATTCTGCTGTAAAACCTGTTACTATTAAATTACATAGCGCCATTTGCGAGCAAAGATTTAAATGTAGCGTGGAAGGCCTTGCGACCAGAACTGATGCGGAAAAAATAGATAAAAGCGATCTTTTAATAAGTAGCAAAGATTTGCCCCTGTTACCAGATGATGAGTTTTATATCAAAAATTTAATAGGCCTGCAAGTTATAAATGATGCTGGTAGAAATATTGGAACTCTGAAGCAAGTATATAACTTTGGCGCTAATGATATTGTGGAAATTCAATTTAATAACGGCAGTACGGAAATGTATGATTTTAATAATGAGACCTTTCCCAAAATTTCTCAAGAACAAATCACTTTCATTGCCCCCAAGATATTATAGAAGCAAATGATATTTATATTCAAAATAGCAATAAGGTATATTTTTGCCAAAACTAACGATAGATTTATTTCGTTCGTTTCTGGCTTTTGCCTTTTGGGAACTACCATAGGGGTTGCGGCATTAATTGTGGTAATGGCAATCATGAACGGCTTTCATCAAGAGCTTACAAAAGGCATCATCGGACTTAATGGACATTTAATTATCAGTACTGATAATATAAATTTAAAAAACGAAGTTGCTAAATATGACTTTGTCCAAAGCGTAGGCCAAATCATCGAAGGACAAGGACTGCTGACATACAATGGAGCTGCAACTGGGGTTGTGGTCAAGGGCTTAACTATCGACGACATTGCTTTAAAAAAGCCAATTATAAACAGCATGTTTGGCGAAATAAAGGATTTTATAAAACCAGATTCAATACTTATTGGCAGAGAAATGGCCATTAGTTTAGGCCTTGAGCTGGAGGATCGCATCAAGCTAATCATACCTGAGACAATACCCTCCATGTTTGGCTCAATTCCAAAATCAAAAGAATTTAGCGTTGTTGGAATTTTCAGTAGCGGGCTTAGCGATTATGATTTAATTAACGTCATTATACCCCTTAACACGGCAGAAAAAATGTTTCTTTACAAAAATAAAACCTTGGAAGTTTACACCAAAGATCCAGATAAAGTTTTTGGGTATTCAAATATAATTTTCCAAGATTTTTCCAAAGACATAAAATTTATCAATAACTGGAAGATCGCAAATAATGCCATACTAGACGCTCTGAAGGTAGAAAAAGTCGCCATGGCTACTGTCCTTAGCCTGATAGTATTAGTAGCTGCATTTAATATCGTCTCTAGTCTTTTCATGCTGGTCAAAGACAAAACTAAGGATATTGCCATTTTGCGCACTATTGGGGCATCGAAAGCCTCAATTATGCTTATTTTTATGCTAAATGGCACTATAATAGGAAGCTTTGGCACATCGCTTGGCGTGCTTATCGGGCAATTAATTGCCAAAAACATCAACACTATTAAAGAATACCTAGAGCTCTTCAGCGGCATCAAGATATTTGATTCAGCGATCTATTTTCTGTATAATTTACCCGCTGATCTTCAGCCTAGGGATGTGATTCTTGTCTCAGCTATGTCACTGACCTTAAGCGTTCTTGCTAGTGTTTATCCAGCATACCGCGCTGCAAAATTAAGCCCTATAGATGCAATGCGCTATGAATAATAAAATCTCTTTAGAACTTAAAAATGTTTGTAAAAGTTACTGGCAAGCTAAAAATCAAATAGACATACTCCAAGACATCTCATTTCAAGTAGAGGCTAGGGAAATTGCAGCAATTGTTGGCGCCTCTGGTAGCGGCAAATCAACCTTGCTTCATATTGCTGGCTTGCTTGATTACGCCTACTCAGGAGAGGTAATAATTTTAGGACAATCAACATCAAAAGTAAAATCTTTAGATCCTATGCGCTTAAATCATCTAGGATTTGTCTATCAATACCATCACTTAATGCCCGACTTTACCGCGCTGGAAAATATTCTAATGCCAGCTCTGATCAAAGGTAGCGATAAGCATAAAGCTATCGCAAGAGCCAAAGAGCTATTAACCACCCTAGGAATTATAAACAAGCAGGGCAACTATCCTGGAGAGCTATCAGGAGGTCAGCAGCAGCGCGTAGCATTGGCCAGGAGCCTAATAAACAAGCCAAAGATTATTATCGCCGATGAACCAACGGGCAACTTAGACCATCAAAATGCTCTAGATGTTTTTGAGTTAATACAACAGGTCAGCCTCCAGCAAGGAGCTGCAGTTTTAATGGCCACTCACAGTGATAGCTTGGCAAGCAGGGCCAGTAAAGTATTCCAGCTCAAGGACAAAAAAATAACGCAAGTGCAATGATTATCATCCAGGCCTTATTACCTTTACCTAATGTGCCATTGCTTTATTACTCTTACGACTCTGCAGACCCAATAACTAGGGGCGATTTAATAATAGTACCTTTTAGAAAAAAGCAGGTTTTCGCCATAGTCTGGCAAACAGAACCCCTTGAGGCTTACCAAGGCGCTCTAAAACAAGTTATCAAAAAGCTTCCCTACACCTTAACAAAAACTTTCTTGGACTTTATCCAAAAAGCTAAGAATTACTATTTAGCTGATTTGGGCTCTATCGCCAAAATGGTATTGCCCGTAGAAATAGAAGATAAATATCCCGCATTACAGCAAGATATTCCAACTAGCTTTAACTTGCCAGATCTTGTAGATGAGCAAACGCAAGCATTAAATGAGATTAATAATACCTCAAAGCCAATATTATTGTACGGAGTTACTGGCTCTGGTAAAACAGAAGTATATTTTCACTTGATAGCTGATGTAATTAGCAAAGGCGCTCAAGCGCTGGTCATTTTGCCAGAAATTGCCTTAACGCAACAAATTACAAGCCGCTTTGAGATGCGGTTTGGTTTTCAGGCCGCTCTGTGGCATAGCTCAGTAACTAACGTCAATAAAAAAAAGACTCTTAAAGGAATAATCCAAGGCAGTGTTAAGGTCGTGATCGGCGCTAGAAGCAGTTTATTTCTTCCTTACAACAACTTAGAGCTGATAGTTGTCGATGAAGAGCACGATAAGTCCTATAAACAAGACTCTAGCATATATTATAACGCCAGAGATATGGCGGTGCTAAGAAGCCATATGTTTAGCAGCAAGATAGTACTTGCCTCAGCTACTCCTTCTATTGAGAGTTACTACAACTACAAACAAAACAAATATCATATGGCGCTTTTGCACAATAGGCATGGCGCAGAAGCTAAGGCCAATGTCAGAATAGTGGATATGAAGGAGCAAAAACTCAAGAAAAATCATTGGATCTCAGATGATTTACAGCAGAAAATACAGCAATATCTTGATAACAAGCAGCAAGTATTGCTTTTTCTTAACCGTAAAGGTTACGCTCCTTTGCTTATTTGTAATGCTTGTGACTTTAAGATAAAGTGCCTTCATTGCTCAACATCGCTAGTATGGCATAAGAGCAAAGATCGCCTGGAGTGTCATGCCTGCGGCTTTTATACGCAGCTTTTTAAAAGTTGCCCTGGATGCAAAGCGCTAAATTCATTTATAGCATGCGGACCTGGCATTGAGCGACTGCAAGAAGAGACTATGAAACTTTTTGGCAAATACAGAGTGCTTGTTATCAGCAAGGAAGAGATGTCTAACATCAAGGACATCAATATCATCTTAAGCAAAATTTCAAACTACGAAGTTGATATTATCATTGGTACACAAATTATTGCCAAAGGATATCATTTTCCAAAACTAAATTTCGTCGGCGTAATCGATGCAGATATCGGTCTTAGTAGTTGTGATTTAAAATCTGACGAAATGACATTTCAGATATTGCAACAGGTAAGCGGTAGAGCTGGAAGGGAAACTAGCGGTGAAGTATTGTTGCAAACCTATCAGAAATCAGCCCAAGTCCTTAATTACGTCGTGGAAAATGACTATCATGGCTTTATAGAATATGAATTGCAAAACAAGCGGCTAGCTGATCTGCCCCCCATATCAAAAGTCGCAGTATTAATGATTACAGCAACCTCTCAGGCAAAAGCCGCCTTAATTGCTAAAAATATCATCGCCAAAGCTCCAAAATCAGAAGGCATAAAAGTCCTTGGCCCTGCTCCTGCACTTCTAACCAAGCTCAAAGGACGCTACAGATACAACATTCTTGTAGTTTGCCAAAAAGCATTAAGTATACAAAATTACTTATCTATCTGGCTGAGCAATTGCCATGTTCCAAGTTATGCAACCATAAAAGTTGACATCGACCCATACAGCTTCATGTAAGGACGATTAAGCGCATTAGTATTTTTATCAGACTATCCAAGATGGACGGTGATCCTCAGGTTAATTTGATTGAAACACAAGGACTCTCCTTTAGGCGAGTTGTCTTAATATCTAGCTTAAGATTTTCAACGGCAGGCTGGTTAAAGGGGTTAATTTGTTGCCTTCTGGCGAGAAGATCGATCGCAATAATATATTTTATGATATACTTGGCGATTATGGTTTCATTAATTGACTCTATCTGATAAGTCTTAATAGGCTTGTTTAGTTTTTGCATCGCGCGAACTACGCTGCCTCCATGTCCCTTGAGCAGCAGATCTAAATTATTGGCGCTGGGATTATCGCTATTTAAATTATTGCAAAAAATTTTATACATTTTATCATCAGGTCCATCAAGAAAAAGCTGCAGCATACTATGCTCGTACCTACTGCCCCAGTCAATATGAGGCATTAGGCCAAAGCCATTTTTTCCTAAAGATTCAGCAATCATTTGCTCTAACCACTGCAGCAATCCATTTAATCTAGTGACATATGAAATAATTATTATATTGCGTTTCTTATTGTTGTAATTATCCAGTATCCACGAGCTAGTCGTCAGCGCCTCAGCGTGGATCTTAGCATCCCTTAAAGCGCGCTGTCCAGCTTTAAATAAAACATCTATATTAACTCCAGCTACTCCGGCGATGATTAGAAAAACAGGGCTAAACAATGCACAGCGCCCTACGTTGTATTGAGCAGGATACTCCAGATAAAAAGCGCCAAGAGTATTTGCCATATTGTGCAAAGTGCTATTTCTTCTTGCTGATATAAATAAGTTTTTAGGCGTAGGCTTTAGGTGCTTGACCAGGCAAATCACCTCATCAGTCTCTCCGGATAAGCTAATGGCAAAAATTGCAGTTTTAGCCACCTCTATTTTGCTTAAGATTGCCTTAATCTCTACTTCATCAACGTTATCGATGAAAAAATTATTAAAGTTTACTTCCTCAAGACAAGAAAGCAGAGCTTTTGCATTCTGACAAGAGGCGCCAAAG
>CAMCJU010000015.1 GCA_945875085.1 Candidatus Phycorickettsia trachydisci | reverse complement strand
CGCTCAGCAGACATTCCTCCTGCAAGCACCGCAACATGGGCCTTTGTGCCAGTGTGCACAGGGGTTATTTGACTTAAGGGATTAAATATTGTTGTTAAGATATCCATATTTATATTTATTTAATTTTTCAGCTTCCAGCCGATATCAATCAGGTGCTTTAGTAACAAAAACAGCCCGCCGTTAAAAAAAATCAGCATCCATATTCCAGTATTAATATTACTATCACTGACTCCAGTTAACGAATACCTAAATCCATCAATAATATAAAAAAATGGATTGACTAAATTTATTTTTTGAAAAAAAATGGGTAGTTTTTCTGTGGAGTAGAAAGTGCCAGATAAAAACGATAAAGGGTTAATAATATAGTTGGTTAAAGCTGCGTTTTGCTCAAAGCTATTTGCAATTAGGCCAGTTAATATGCCCAGTAACCCCATGAATAATCCTGCAGCAATGCTAAAGAAGCATAGTAATGCTAAACTATGGAGCGTAAATGAGATAAAAGGGCTCAAGGCAATGCTAACTGCTAAGCCTACTAAGATCCCCCTGGTCATCGCTCCAAGGCTATAGGCAGTGACTATTTCAAAGCCACCTAAAGGAGGCAGTAGCAAATCGTTTATGTAGCCGATAACTTTGCTCATAATCAAAGATGACGACGAATTGGCAAATGCATTTTGAGTAATACTCATTATGATAAGACCGTATCCAATAAAATCAATAAATGCAACGTTTTTGATCTTGGCGCTATTATTAGGCATGGCAAGATTAAAAACAGCCAGTAAGATTAGCGCTGATATCGCGGGCGTAAAAATTGCCTGATGATAAACTTTCATAAAGCGCTTTACCTCTTTAGTGTATAGAGTATATAATCCGTATAAATTCATCAATTAACCTCTAAATAGTAAAATTTTCCCCTAGGTATAAATCCTTGACCCTTTGGTCGGCTACAACTTTTTCTTTGGTATCGCCAATTAGTATTGAGCCATTGTATATTATATAACAGATATCAATAATCTGAAGAGCCTGATACACGCTATGATCAGTAATTAAAAAGCTAAGGCCTTGTTTTTTTAGATCAATTATTATGTCTTTAATTTCTTTTATCGCAATTGGATCGATGCCTACAAAAGGCTCATCTAGCAAGATCAACTTTGGCTCTAGTGCAATGGTCCTGGCAATTTCCAGTCTGCGCCTCTCGCCGCCTGAAAGATCAGCTGCTTTAGATTTGCGTACATGGCTTATTGCAAATTTTTCTATTATTGTATCTAGCTCATTATGCATATTAGATTTTGTTAGATCTTGCAATTCAAGCGCTGCTAGAATGTTGTCTTCAACGGATAAATTTTGAAATACAGACGGCTCCTGGGGTAAATAACACAGTCCCAATTGCGCGCGTTTATATACTGGTAATTGCGTTATATCTTGGTCGTTTAATAATATTGTTCCCTGATCTTGAAGGGTAAGGCCAGCGATCATGTTGAAACAAGTTGTCTTGCCTGACCCATTAGGCCCTAAGAGTCCAACGACCATGCCATGACCTACTTCTAGACAGACTTGCCTGACAACGCATCTGCCATTGTAAGACTTAGTTATTCCTTGTATTTTTAACATCCTGCTCAAAGCTATAAAAGTCTTGCCCTATTTCAATTTTAGGTCTGTTGTTTTTCTCATGCCAGTTATTGGTGTCTCTTAAAGAGTATATACACCCGCAATAACGTTGTTTGTAAAAACTTTCTTCTTTGGCAAGGTCATACATCCTTTGCGCCCCGCCTTCTTTGCGCCAATTGTAATCCCAGTATATAAGATCCTGATATTCTTTGGCAGCCTTAATGCCACAATCATTTATCTGATCCATATTTTTCCATCTAGATATGCCAAGGGAGCTAGTAAAAACCTTAAAGCCTTTGCTGGAAGCGTAAGATGCAGTTGCTAAAAATCTCATATCAAAGCACATGGTGCATCTTATGCCGCGCTCTGGCTCCTGCTCCATGCCTTTTGCTTTAGCAAACCAATTTTGCACGTCATAATCAGCATCTATGAAGGGTATTTTTAGCTTATCGGCAAATCTTTTATTCTCATTTTTCCTGATTTCATATTCTTGCTTGGGATGAATATTAGGGTTGTAGAAAAATATAGTAAGCCCAATATCGGCTTGATGCATTTTTTCTATTAGCGGCCCGGAGCACGGCGCGCAGCATGAATGTATCACTACCTCCTTGTGGTTGTTAGGAACTTTAAAATCAATATCCATATATATTAGTCTTGAGGTTGTTTTGTGATGTTACTTTGTAGTGTTACTTTGTAATGTTGTTTGGAAGTAATTCAACTATTTTGACGATATTGCTAAGATCAGGATCGCCGTATAATATTATATCGCAGCCGGCTGCAAAAGCCTTCTTTGCATTATCCACTATATCTTGCCCTAAAGCGCCCATTGCTATATCATCGGTTATCAATTGGCCATTAAAAATATTTTGCTTTATATAACTGATTGCTTTTTTTGAGGTAGTAATTGGGTCAGAGTCATCTAGGCATGTATATAAAACGTGAGCCGTCATGGCAAATTGGGCATCTTTGGCTAGTTGGTTAAAAACACTAAAGTCTCTGGCTTGGAGAAACTCTAAATCATTTTCTACGATTGGTAGCGATATATGACTGTCTTGCTTAGCAAGGCCATGTCCAGGGATATGTTTGATGCAACCATCAACGCCAGCTTGGCGAAGTCCAGCTAATGCGCTACGGCATAGACTAATTACAATTGCCTTGGCTGGGCCAAAGCTGCGGTTGCCAATTACGCCATTAGCCTGATTGTATAGCAGGTCTGCCACCGGGGCAAAATTTCCATTAATACCCAATTCTTTTAGCCTTGTTCCTATCGTGAAATAATTTTCTTCTACTTCCTTTTGCGCAACGCTAAGGCCGTCTTTTAAGCATAACTCGTAGAAGGAATAAGCTGGAGGAAATGTGCCCTTTGGTACTAAGTTTGATGTCATAAGGCGTGAAACGCGCCCCCCTTCTTCGTCAATAAAAATATACTGCAAGTCATTGCAAAGCTGGCGCAAATCGCTTGTTAGTTGCAGGACCTGACGAGCTGATTGCATGTTCCTTTTAAAGAGGATAAATCCAAAGGGGTTGGCGCTAGCGTATATTTCTTTTTCAGCTTGAGTCAAGGAATATCCTTTTATGCCTAATATCAATGGACTTGACTTCATAATTGCTATTTTATATGGGAGTAGAGGATATAATCAACGCTTTGCCCATTTAGTATTTCAAATTTCCTCATCAAGCCTTCAGCTTTAAACTTGCACCTTTCTAGTAATTTTATAGATTTTTTGTTGGTTTTAGCTGTGCATGCCTGAACTCTATTTAATTCCAAAATATTATGAGAAAAGCCTACTATTGCGTTAATTGCAGCAGTCATAATGCCCTGTCTCCAGTAGTCGCATGACAGATCATAGCTTATTTCCCCTTTCAGGTGATTGAAAGATAGTGTATTAAAGCCACAAGTACCAATTAATGTTTCCTGGCTCCTAATGGCCCAGTAGAAACCTCTTGTAGCAGCAAAAAGACTGCCCCAATAGCGCAGATCTTCCTTGGCTTTTTCTACTGAACTTGGCAAGTTTCCCATGGATATAAAATCTTTTACTTGCGGATTGTTCATGTAGAAGAAATATTCTATTGCATCGCTTTCTGGGCATATATTATCTAGTATTATGCCTTGCTTTAGTTCAAAGCAAGGAAATGGTTGGCTAAATATACTATGCATCTCCTTTCTTCTTTAGGCTTTTTGTATCGGCCCTTTCCAGGCTCTTGGTTTTTAAATTATTAATCAAAGCTGCTAAGTCCTGATTGTTAAGTATATTCATGAATTCTGCCTTTTGTGTGTTTATTAGGCTCATTCCTTCAGTTACGATATCGACAATTTGCAGCTTATCTTCTTTTTTATGCACATGATAATTTATAGTAAATATTTGATCGCCATCGGATATAATTTCCGTTTGCACATCATAGTAGTCTTTGTTGACTTCATTGGTAGATTTAATTTCAATTTTTTGTCCATTGTAGCTCTTTACCAAATCGGCATAGCTATTAATTAAATATTCTTTATATGCAGTTGCAAATGCCTCTAATTGTTCAGGGTTGTAGCTTTTCTTGCGCGGCCCTAGAGTGTTGCCAGACATAGTCTTTGCATCTAAATGATCGGCCAAAAGAGTTTTGAGTTTTTCCTTTTTAGCTTCAAGGGAATTTGTAGAATCTTTTAGAACAGCAATAGTCTGGTCTAATAGGTTTTCTACATATTTTTTTACCTCAGATTTATCGCTCTTAGATTGCTGGAGATTTTGAGAGTTAGAATCGACAGCCTCCATAGCTCTTGATGTACCGGCAAGAGATAATATTGCAAATAAAAATAACGCATATGCATTGAGTAATTTTTTCATATTGTTTTTAATTTTAGTTATTCAACTATTGTAATACATTTTCTCTCTTTTGGATACTCTAATTCATTTTCGCGTTTTTGATGTAGCATACTGCGGATTGCTATGTAAGGATCGGCGGAGTTTTTCTCGATTTGATCGGTAGTAGGGAGCATCGCTGCTCTTTTGTGGAGTAAAGTTACCCCAGTTATTGCCAGATAGGTGTTATCAGGTATTTGATATATTACTGGATTCAGGGCTTTATCAAAGAAAACTAAATCAAGCATGTCGCGCAAATTTGTACCGCCAAAAAATGGCAGAACGATGTATATTCCTGGTCTTGCGCCGTAATGGGCTAAAGTTGCCCCAAAGCTCTGTTTTTTTACCTTAAGGCCGCGTTTAGTAGTTAAATCATTAAATCCTAAAATGCCAAAAGTGGAATTAAATGTGAATTTCCAAAAGCTTTTGATTGCCTCAGGGAAGTTCAGCTGTAAAATATTATTTACAAAAGTAACTGGCGTGTATAGATTTTTAATAAAATTTTCGACTTTGGCTTTGGCTGGTTTGGGAACGAGTTCTTGATATCCCTTGGCTAAAGGTTTTGAAACTATATAATCAAAAACGCCATTAAAGATAAAAACTTTTCTATTAACAGGCTCTAAAGGGTCGTGTAGATCGCTACAATCACGATTTTGGTAACTTGCAGCCATGGCGGCATTTATATGTAGTATAGATAAGATAGATATTATTATCAGGTATCGCATAGTTTTGAAGTTTCTTTTAAGTGTTTAGTTGAGTATTTAGTTTACAAAGGACAAAAAAATAGCTAGTAGAAGAGTTAAATTCTACTATTTTTGTTTGAATAATCATAAATTTACTATCAATGATGTTTTTTTCTAAATCATCTCTTGCATATAAAAATTCTACCTTATTACTGTCTAATTTTGAAATTTCTCCAACTTTAAAGGCTGAGATAAAATATCCATCGGTTTTTAAGACATTGTGTATTTTATTAAAATAGCTACAGAGGTTTCTTGTAAAGCTAAGCGAATTAAGACTTAGGATTATGTCGTATTTTGTTTGGGTGTTTAGTAAAAAATCTGCTTGCGCAATATTGCAAATGTTATCATATGCTCCTGTAAGGCGAGTTTGCTTTAGCATAGCTTGGCTATCTTCTACGCCAGTTAAGGTGTATTCTTTAGGGATCAGGGCCGCCAACTTTTCCCCGATGCCTCCGGCGCTCGATCCTAGATCCAGAATTTGGCACTTTTTTGGCAGATCTTGTGTATATTGCATCATCATGTCAAGCAGCACTGCGCCAAGATCAACTCTTTTATTTATAAACCTCTCAAGATACCGCGCTAATGCTAGATTTTTATATTCTTGCAACAGTCCGAAGGGTATTTCCTCAGGATCATTGCCAAGGAGGTGTTTTTTTAAGCCATAAACGTCTAAGTCTGGACATTTGTTTAAATTTTCTAAAGCTCTGGCAAAATCTTTTTTAATAAAATAGCACCAAGCGAGTTTATAAAAGGCTTTTGGGCTATTAGGGGCTATAAAGCGAAGAAGAATATTTAGCCGCAAAATAGCATCATTTAAGTTGCCATTTTTTAAATGATAGTCGGCCATTTCTAGGTTTGTCTCTTCAAGATTGTCTATCTTGGCTCTAACATTCTTTACATTAGCAGGGAAGTTTATTGCATTATTGATAATTAGTTTTATTGACGCTTTTAGCCCCATAAAAATATTTATCAAAAAATTTTTGATATTAACAATCAGATCAATCATAATAGCTATGTTCTTTGATTTTGCTCATATTCATATTGTCATACGAGCAGAATCTAAGGCAATATATTTTTGTTAAGTAAAAACTTTTATTTCAGATTGAATGTCAATATTATCATCAAAACTATCGAAAATAAAACCTTCGATTACTTTATTGCTAAGTCAAAAGGCAAAACAGCTCGCTCGTCAAGGCATAGACGTTGTAGATTTCGGAGTAGGGGAGCCTGATTTTGATACCCCAGATAATGTCAAGCTTGCTGCAATTGCTGGGATTATAAAGGGGCAGACAAAATACACTAATGCCGACGGCATGCCTGAGCTTAAAGAGGCGGTAAGAAGTAAATTTCAAAGCCAGAATAATTTGGATTACAACCTAGATGAGATCATCGTTTCATGCGGTGGTAAGTATGTAATTTATGCCTTATTTATGGCGACTTTAGACGCTGGAGATGAAGTGATTATTCCCATTCCATACTGGGTTTCTTACCCTGAGATGGTCATGCTTGGCGGCGGGACTCCTGTTTTTGCTAACTGTGATCAGAGTTTGAAGCTAACACCCCAAGAGTTGCGCTCTAAAATTAGCGATCGTACCAAGTGGCTTATAATTAATTCTCCGAGCAATCCATCTGGCGTGTGCTACACAAAGCAAGAGTTGCTAGATTTAGCAGAAGTTCTCGATCATTACCCTGGGGTGCATATCATGTCTGATGAAATTTATGAGCACATCATTTTTGATGGCTTCGACTTGCATTCTCTTGCACAAAGCGCGCCTCAGCTTAAAGAGCGAATTTTTATTGTCAACGGCGTGTCAAAGGGCTACGCTATGACGGGATGGCGCATTGGCTATGGAGCAGGCAGTAAGAACATCATCAAAGGCATGTCAATTATTCAATCGCAAAGCACATCTAATCCTGCCTCAATAAGCCAAGTGGCAGCCATTGAAGCCTTGAGCGGTCCCCAAGAATTTTTGCCCATCAACTCAAGGCAATTTCAAGAAAAGCGCGACTTGGCTATGTCCTTGCTTAAGCAGGCGAAGCATCTAAAACTCATCAAGCCAAATGGTGCTTTTTATTTATTCGTAGATTGCACGCGCGCCCTTGGCAAAAAGACTCCACAAGGTAAGGTAATTGCTAATTGCGATGATTTTTGCACATTTCTGCTAGAAAGCGCCTCTGTTGCTGTTGTTCCTGGCGCGGCATTTGGGCTGGAGGGTTTTTTCAGGATGTCATTTGCAACATCGCCAAAAAAGATCCAGCAAGGCTGCGATGCTATCATCAAGGCTTGTAGCGCTCTTTAGTCTTGCAGAGCTTGCCTAATGACCTTATGCAAGATGGTTCCATGCTTTAGATACTCTACTTCTACTTCAGTAAAAACCTGGAGCTCTAATTCGATTTCCTTGCCATTAATTAGGCATTTGATTTTTTGATAAGGCTTGATATCAGAGCTAGTCATAATGATGTCAATTAGTTCGCTGCCACTTAGCTTTAAGTCATGCTGCGTAGTATTGCTTAGAAACTTCAGTGGCAAAACGCCCATTCCAACAAGGTTGGAGCGGTGAATTCGCTCAAAGCTTTCAGCAATTACCGCTCTTATTCCAAGCAGCATCGTTCCTTTAGCTGCCCAATCTCTTGAGGATCCTGTGCCATATTCTTTTCCCGCGATAATAACCAGACAAATGCCATGGTCTTTATACTCCATAGCAGCGTCATAGATGCTTTTTACTTGCCCGTCGATTGACTTGGTAACGCCTCCTTCAATCCCTTGGCACAGCTGGTTTTTGATCCTGATGTTGGCAAAGGTTGCGCGCATCATTACTTCATGATTACCTCTTCTTGAGCCGTAAGAATTAAACTCCCCCGCGCTTAAGCCTTGCTCAAGAAGGTACTTTGCCGCCGGGCTTTGCTTTGCTATATTGCCAGCAGGCGATATGTGATCTGTGGTGATAGAGTCGCCAAAAACGGCCAAAATCCGCGCCTGCTTTATTTCCTTAAAATCTTCTAGCGTCTTTTTCATCCCATGAAAGTAGGGCGGATTATTGATGTAGGTGCTTTTTTTCCAATTATATGTTTTGCTACTGACGGCAGGTAGGGCGTTCCAGTTTGCATCACCCTGAAACACGTTGCTATATTTTTCCTCAAACAGCTCCCTCTTGACGTAGTTGCTGATGCATTCGTTAATTTCTTGCCTACTTGGCCAGATATCTTTTAAGTAGACTTCTTTGCCGCTTGCGCTTAATCCTAGCGGCTCATTTTGAATGTCAATATCAACGCTACCTGCTGCTGCATATGCTACAACTAGCAAAGGAGATGCTAGATAGTTGGCTTTTACAAGTGGGTGAATGCGTCCTTCAAAGTTTCTGTTGCCAGATGTAACTGAGGCTACTTGCAAATTATTATTAGTAATTGTCTCTTGAATTTCATGCAATAAGGGCCCAGAATTCCCGATGCAAGTTGTGCATCCAAATCCTACAAGATTAAACCCTATAGCGTCCAGATAGGCGCTAAGCCCGGCGTCTTTTAGATAGCTTGCTACTACTTGCGAGCCTGGCGCAAATGAGGCTTTCACCCATGGCTTTGCTTTTAAGCCTAGCTGGCTAAGTTTTTTGGCCATCAGTCCTGCGCCAATCATGGCATAAGGATTTGAGGTATTGGTGCAGCTGGTGATTGCAGCTATTACTACGCTGCCATTATGTATATGCCAGCTTTGCCCCTCTACTTCATATGCCTGTCCCACATTTTGACAGATATTTTGCTTAAAATTTTCCCTTATATCTTTTAGCGCAAGGAGATCCTGAGGTCTTTTTGGTCCGCTAACCCTAGAGGCAATGTCGCTTAAATCAAGCTCTAGTATTTGGGAGTATATCCTGCTTTTGTCAAAATTGCTTTTGTCAAAATCGCCCCACAGGCCTTGAGCTTTTGCGTAAGCTTCTATCAATTTTATCTGCTCAGCGCTTCGATTGGTCAGCTCAAGGTATTTCAGCGTCTCCTCATCGATGGGAAAAAACCCGCAAGTTGCTCCATATTCAGGGGCCATATTGGCAATTGTTGCCCTATCTGCTAATGATAGATGCTTTAAGCCTGGGCCATAAAACTCAACAAACTTACCCACAACATTGCTTGATCGCAGCATTTGCGTGATAGTAAGCACCACGTCAGTAGCGTTAACATAACTGGCCAAAGCTCCGCTTAGCTTGACTCCAACAACTTGGGGTATTATCATCGCAAGTCCAGACCCCAGCATAGCTGCTTCAGCCTCAATGCCGCCAACTCCCCAGCCAAGCACGCCTAGAGCGTTTACCATAGTTGTATGACTATCAGTGCCAACAAGAGTATCAGGAAAGATAAAGCCATCTTTTTGCACAACTACTTTTGCTAGGTACTCAATGTTAATTTGATGGCAAATGCCTGTTCCTGGGGGCACTACTTTAAAATTCTCAAAACTTTGCGCCCCCCAGCGCAAGAATTCATAACGCTCCTTATTGCGCTGCATTTCTAGCTGCGAGTTTTTCTTGCGCGCGTCATTTGTGCCATAGTAATGGGCTTCCACAGAGTGGTCAATCACCAGATCTACCGGGATCATAGGGTTTATAAGCGCCGGATCGCCCCCAAGGTCTTGCAAAGCATCGCGCATGGCGGCCAAGTCAACTACTGCTGGAACCCCAGTGAAGTCCTGCATTAAAACTCTGCTTGGCATGAAGTCAATCTCGCCGAAAGACTCGCCGTTATTATCGAGCCAATCTCTAAAGCCTTGAATATTTTCTGCCATCTTCTGCTTATTGTTGCATTGATGCCGCAGGACGTTTTCAAGAAGAATTTTCAAGCTCAGCGGAAGTTTTGCTGTGTCTATACCTAATTTTGTGATATTAAAGTACTTATATACTTTGTCATTGATATTTAATTCGGTCAGAATATCGTTTAAAATAGCCAGGCTGTCCATACTTGATATTAGCTTTATGTTTATTTCAAAAGTATACCTCAAGATCTTGCGTCAGACTTTTGAAAGTTGATAGTAATTATGTTTAAAGTTTTATGCTGAGTTGTCAAAACCTCACTTTGTTGCATCCAGGGCTCCATCCAGAAAAGCGCACGGCTCTTTTTAGCGGCCTTTCGTTTTCCATGATGCCATCTTCCAGCCTTTATATCATGGGGCCAAACGGCATTGGCAAAACCTGCCTTTTGCGTACTCTAGCCGGTTTGCAAAAACCATTTTCAGGAAAGATAACTTTCAAAAATCAAGATCTGACGCAAATGCTACCTTCTGCGGTTAATTACATCCAGCATAATCTGGGTCTAACGCCAGAGCTTACGGTCATGGAGCATTTAGACTATTGGGCAAAAGCTTGCGGTGGCCTTGCGGCTAGGGATGCTGCAATTTTCTACCTTAACCTTCAGGAGATCTTGCAATCCCCCTTGGCAAAGCTTTCTGCGGGTAATTGCAAAAAAGTTGCCATCTCTCGCTTGCTCCTTAGCAGCGCCCCAATATGGCTTTTAGACGAAGTTGAGGCCAACTTAGACGCCAAGAACCTAGAGCTATTGCGCGGTATGATCAGCGCCAAAG
>CAMCJU010000014.1 GCA_945875085.1 Candidatus Phycorickettsia trachydisci | reverse complement strand
GTGGCTGTTTGAAGAAAGGGAAAAAATCATGGGATTTTACGAAAGAGTAAGCGGCTCTAGAATGCATGCTAACTATTTCAGGCCAGGAGGCGTTGCTCAAGACCTGCCAGACGGGTTACTGGAAGAGATTGCTAGTTTTGCAAGAGCCTTTCCAAAATACCTAGCAGATGTAGAAACTTTATTAACAAGCAACCGCATATGGAAGCAACGCTTGGTTGATATTGGCGTTGTCAGCGCTGCTCAAGCTATGGATTTTGGCTTTTCAGGCCCCATGCTCAGAGCCTCGAACGTAGCTTGGGATTTGCGGCGCAATCAGAGCTATGAGGTTTATGATGAGCTGGAATTTGCAGTTCCAGTTGGGCAAAACGGCGATTGTTATGACCGCTACATGATACGCATTGCCGAAATGTATGAGTCAATTAAAATCATCAATCAATGCATCGCCAAAATGCCTCAAGGGCACATCAAAACTCTTGATCCAAGAATTTCACCCCCAAAAAGACATGATATGAAAAATTCTATGGAAAGCATGATCGCCCATTTTAAGCTCTACACTGAGGGCTATAATGTGCCAAAAGGCCAAGCCTATATGGCAGTAGAAGCGCCAAAAGGCGAATTTGGAGTATATCTGTATTCTGATGGTAGCAATAAGCCATATCGCTGCAGAATTAAAGCCCCCGGCTTTGCTCATTTGCAAGCTCTGGATTTTATGACCAAAAAGCACTTAATGGCAGATGTGGTAACTATTATCTCAACTCTTGATATTGTCTTTGGAGAAATCGACAGGTAACGATATGAACACTTTTTCTTTCTGGCCAAAAAACCTCATTTTAGCCAATCAGATCATTGCCAAATACCCTGTAAAGCAAAGCGCAATCTTGCCACTCTTGGACCTTGCGCAAAGGCAAAATGATGGCTGGATCTCGGTCTGCGTAATGGAATATGTTGCTGGATTGTTAGATATGTCTTATGTAAAAGTCCATGAAATTGCCAGCTTTTATAGTATGTTTAATCTAAAACCAGTAGGCAAATATCACATACAGGTTTGCTCAACAACGCCGTGCTGGCTTAGCGGGGCTCATGAGCTAGTCGCAGCTTTTGAAGAGGCGCTAGGAATTAAATGCACAGAAGTTACCAAGGATGGCATGTTCAGTTTGCGGGAAGTAGAGTGCCTAGGAGCTTGCACTAAGGCCCCGGTGGCGCAAATTAACGATGACTTTCATGAAAATATCAATCCTAAAGAAGTTGGCAAGCTCTTAAGAGAGCTTACTGACAAAGCCTAGTGAAATAAAAGCTAGTCCTTAAAAATATAAATGTTTTATTAATTTATATAGTGATTTATAATGGGAATAAAAGATGCGGCGCAAGGAGGCAACAATCCAGAGCTGACAGAAAAAGCAACCTTTGAAGATGTGAAAAGTTTGTTCGACAAGGAGCTCAGGAAATTTAAAAAAAAGCAAGCCAAACTGCGTGAAAAAAATAATAACAAGGCTAAAGAAGCTAATCCGCAAGAAAAAGCCGAGCTGCAAGAAATGGCTAAGCTGCAAGAAATGGCTAAGATGAAAGAAAGAGCTGAGCTGAAAGAAATGGCTAAGATGCACAATTTGGCAGAAGATGAGCCAAATATCGCTTTACTTTCACTTGCTCATCGACTAGTAATTAACCCCGATCTTCAAAGCATAAATAAAAATCACGTAATACTTAGATTCTTTCTTGACGTTTACGGGCATAAAGATTGCCCTGATGCATTTAAAGACAAATATCTTAACCTTGCAAACATCCTAGCAAAATTACAACAATATGATTGTAATATTTTAAGTAATCAGCTAAATGAAATCGAGAGCGAAGTTGACACTCTTATGAATGAATTTGATGATCTTTATAAGCTGCAGCAATACACTACTGAAGGCGCGATAAAGTTGTACGAGAAACTCGAGAAGATTTTCAAAGATCCACACAATCCATTCAATTCGTATTGCGGGGCTACAATGATAATCATTCTTGAAAACGATCATAATGTCAAAATAAAATATGAAAAGGATCCTTATAATTATACACTTGAGATGAAGATAGTGAATAAAGTTTTGCAAGAATATAAACCATATAATCAATATGGATATGGCAAGCATAGTACCCAAATACACGTCACTGATTTAATTAAGATGCTTGGACTCAGAGCAACGCTGATTTGGATCATAAAAAATCATAATCTCGATCCACAAGATATCAAGCAATGTATCGATGATCTTCTAAGAGCTAATGAGCTGGATAACTCAAATAGTGATAAAAATATATCCAGGGGCCTTGAAGCAATGATTCCAAGAGCAGTGCAAGGAACCGAACAAGAAGGAACAAAATTAAACAACATTTATCATTATTTTCTGGGTCGTTGCAAGCTAGATGGAATTCTTGTGGGAAAAAAAATTCTTGTAGAAAAAAATGCAGCTGAAGCTATGAAACATTTTCACCATGCAATAAAAGATCCAGAACTTGTTGTTTCTTTAGGTAATTATTTTTTAAAGAATGGTCAGAGCGATAATCTTAAGGTGATTCAAAAAACTTGTCAATGGCATGAAGAAAAGCTTGAAAAGACTTCATTAGATAAAATGCCACTAAGCCAGATCAAAAAGCTAAACCAAGACATTGAATCCAGATTTAATGATGATTTTAAGAAAATATATCAAGATATTGAGCACCAATTACGTACCTATAAAACAAAGTATAATATTCTCAAAAATGATGATGAATGCATATATGATTTGTTGCGAGAAAAAGCTGCACCAAAATTTAATGGCCACAAATGCCCGGATGAAATTCAAAAATTGGCGGATGCTTTTTCTAAAATGTGGAATCATCCAAACGCTGAAAAAATTAAGAACGAGGGATATTTCTCGACAATAAAGCAAAATGAAGTAGAGCTTGGCTTAAAAAATTGGGGTCAAGTGCAAAAGAGTTATAAAAAGCCGCAAGAAGAAGAGGAGAAATTTGAAGGAGGGGAGCGTGAAGATGCGCAAGAAGGTACGCTATATTACCCAGATAAGATTCAGGAACGTAAGTATGATGGAGAAACAAAAGATCTCTTCCAAGGTCTCTTCCAAGATTTCCTCTAAGCCTTCTTCCAATATTTTTACTAGCTAAGAGTAAGCAAAATCCTAACCAACAAACCTCCTAGCGCTTTAGATCTTAGTATCTTAAGCTCCCCAAGGTGGTCTTTAATGATCTCATCAGCAATGGCAAGACCCAAGCCTACGTTTCCCTCCTTTCCTAAGCGCCTAGAGGCATCTGAGCGATAAAACGGCGCTGCTAGCAACTCTTGCTCCTGACTAGAAACGCCCGGGCCATCATCGTCAATTTCAATAGAAATATACTTATCCATGCTAAGCGAAACCTGAACCTTATTTGCATACTTAGCGCTGTTTGAAAAAATATTGTCCAGCACCCTTAAGAAGTTTTTCACATTAATATTTGCATGCACCTCTTGCGCTGGATCCAAAAATACTACTTCTAAATTAGAGTAATGCGCTTTTTTGCAATATTGACTTAACAATTGGCTCAAATTAATGCGCTGCTTTTCTTCAACAAGCTGGCCTTTAGCAAAATTCAAATAACTATCTATCATTTGCTGCATGCTATTGATATCATCCTCCATGGCTTTAGTTTCCATATCCGGCAAAAGAGCCAATTGCAGCTTAAGTCTAGTTAAAGGAGTCCTTAAATCATGAGAAATCATAGCCAGCATCTTGGTATGCTTGTTAATTTGCCCCTCTATACGCTCGCGCATTTTGATGAAAGCTAACCCAGCTAACCTTATCTCCCTAGCCCCAGAAGGCTTAAAATCAGATCTTGACTTTATTCCTTTGCCAAATTGATCTGCCGCTCTTGCAAGATCGAGTATCGACTTAATTTGATTTTTAGAAAAAATAATCGAGACAATAATGACAAACAAATTAAGGCATAAAATCCATACGACAAACACTATAGTAGTAGGGTTTATCAACGGCTTATTAGAGATCCTAAATTGCAGCAGCGCGCTATCTTTTTTTATGAAGATATCCAAATAACTTTCGTGCTGAAAAATTTTAAAATCAGTAAACCTTGCCTCAAGCACCTGCGCTAAGATATAAAATTCTTTTTCAGAGATATTGCTGCGTATATCTTGATAGTTTTTAGCAGGATCAATCATAGCAACATTTAGAGTTCCAGCTACACGATCTGCAAGCTTCCTATCCCCAGCATCGATAATATTAATTAAGGCAGCGATGTTATTAACGATAAGGTGACTGGTTTGCGTAGCGACATTATTCCAATGCCTCTGATAAAACAAATGTATAATCAAAATTTGAAATAAAATTGCTGGCACCGCAATTATAAGCGCAAACCTAGCAAGTAGAGATTTAGGCAAAAAATTACCCATATAATACGTAACCTTGAGCGCGTATGGTTTGCAGATATCTTGGCCGCCCTGCACTATCTTCTATCTTATTGCGCAATCGCACAATTTGCACATCAATTGAGCGTAAGCTTAGGCTCCCCATAGTCATGACCAAATCTTCGCGGCTCAATATCTTGTTGCGATTTTCGATAAAAAGCTCCAAGAGCTTTTGCTCGCTAGATGTAAGGGCTATTGTATTGCCATCTTTATTAAATTCTTTTGTTACTAAGTTGTATGAATTATTACCAAACAGAAAAAGACGCTGCTTTTGGGTGTTTTTTGCATATAGATCAAGTAAGTTTTGCATCCTTAGCAATAGCTCTTTTGGCTCAAAAGGCTTACTAAGATAGTCATCAGCCCCAGATTCTAAGCCGGTTATTCTATCTTCAACTTTATTTAAGGCGGTCAATAAAATAATAGGGATGTTTTGTAGTTTTTTAAGCTTTTGCGAAAACTCAAAGCCCATAACCCCTGGCATCATAACATCAAGAATAATCAAATCAAAAACAAAATATTCCAAAAGCCTGTCAGCTTCTATTGAATCTCGCGCCGCAGAAACAAAATATCCGTTTTGAGATAAAAATTTTTTTAGTAAAAATAAAATTCTATCGTCATCATCAACTATTAGAATATGATTTGTATCTTTTGACATGAAGTAAACGTAGTTAATAGATTACATGGAAGATAAGTTAACCTCTAGATATATATTTTTTATAAACATCCTCTAGGTTATGGCGCTCAATATAGATATTTTTAATGTTAACCCCTAAGGCTAGCAAACTTTGCAATAATGAATTAATGTCTTGATCGTGACTTATATCGATAATAATCTTATTATCTTGCAACTTTGCACCCTGGAGATTAGCGCCATGGAGATTAGCGTCTTGAAGAGATAATTTCAAATTACCATCATGCAAATTGCCACACTCTACTATTAATTTTCTAGAGCCGATCTCATTGAGCAGATTATCTTTTTTATCAGCTAGAATAATTTGCCCTTTATCAATAAAGGCAATCTCGTCGCATAACTCTTGAGCCTCGGCAAGATAATGAGTAGTTAAAATGATAGTAGTGCCTTGCTTTTTAAGTTGCAGTATATAATTCCAAAGCTGCTGCCTTAGATCTATATCTACTCCAGCGGTTGGCTCGTCTAATATTAGTATTGGCGGAAAGTGCACATTAGCTTTTGCAATTAGCAATCTGCGCTTCATGCCCCCAGAGAGCATCCTGGGGAGGCTATGCAACTTATCATCAAGGCTAAGGGGTTTTAATATTTCAAGAATCCTGCTGCGTGACGACTTAATGCCAAAATATCCTGAATAAAAGTTTAAAGCACTTTGAATGTCAAAAAAAGTGTCTAATGCTATTTCCTGAGGAACTACGCCAAGCAAGTACTTAATTTTTAATGGATCGATATCAAGATCAACTCCCAAAACATTAATCGCTCCAGAGGTTTTAACGACCAGGCCAGCTAATATATTAATTAGCGTAGATTTGCCAGCCCCATTAGGTCCTAATAGACCAAAAATACTGTTTCGTGGAATTTTAAGATTAATATTCTTTAGAGCTTGAAAACTTCCCGTAGGATAAGTTTTATTCAAATCCTTAATCTCTATTGCGTAATCACCCACGACCATCACCCACGACCAATTTGCCCGCAAAACAAAGCCTCATAAACTCCAACCTGCTTTAAGGCGGCGCTCCACTGTAATTCATGAGGTGTCTGAAACATTAGATTTGCATCACCTTTAGTAACGACCCATAAATTTTCTGCCATTTCTTTTTCTAGTTGCCCAGCTCTCCAGCCCGTATAACCCATCACTACCAAACTGCTCTTAGGGCCTGATCCGGCTAATATTTTCTCCAAAGTATTAGGGCTGCAACTAATCAAAATATCATTACTGCACTTTGCTAGACAATCATTCTGGTAATCACTTGAATGTATAATAAATCCTCTTTCTGGATCTATTGGCCCTCCTAAAAAAAGTGCTAGCTGATTGCCAGCATCATTAGCAAGCTCGTTTAGCTCATCAGACTCAAAGCGTTTAGACTTCTTGTTAAAAAACATCTTTGCAATGTTGATATTACACGGCAGGGAATCAATTGGATTATTAACTATTAATCCAACAACGCCATTAACACTATGTTCGGCAATGTATATTAAAGATTTATCAAACAAATCGTTTAACCCAACAAATGGGCTTGCTATAAGAAATTTACCTGTTAAATTGCTTGATTTATCATCTCCTGTTAAATCTATAACATATTTAGTAGTTAAATTACTAGGTTTAGTCTTGCCAGTAAAATCAAGTATTTTGCGGCCTAACATAAAATAATTTTTTATCTTAATTCTTTAATATATAGTACACTATTGATACCAAATTCAAGACATAAATAGTATGAGAATATGTTTTTATGTTTTTGAACTTCTTTTAATATTAACACTAGGGCTTGCTACTTATGAATCTTTTTTTAATAATTAAAGCTATCTTTTTGCCTATATAGACATAGCTGAACCACATTTTATTATATTATGAAACAAATGCCAAAATCAAAAATTAATATTTGCAATCTAACTACATCGGCTTATCTTGGCGTAAGCATGCAGGAAAAGGCCTTGAAGCAAGAAGTAAAATGGGAAATAGAACTCCAGTTTTCCGAGCTTGTGAAGGGTTGTTTTGATGATAATATAGATAGTACTGCTTGCTATGATAAAATTGCAAATAAAATTAATGATATTTGCAAATTACAAGATTATAATTTAATAGAGCATCTGTGTTTTAAGGTGTATGAGGCCATAAAAAGCCAAATCACTGGGGCCGATATTAAAGTTACGGTAATTAAAACCCCTAAAAACAATAATGATCTAATATATAAAGCCAATTTTACGATAAGTGATTTTTAGTAATGTTACAGTCTAAACTTTCAAAACTGCCGAAATTATTATTATGCACCATATTTTGCTTAGTAGCAGTAGGTATATTAATCTTATATTCCGCAGCAGGAGGACGTCTCCAGCCATGGGCATTAAAACAATTAATATTATTTGGCTTGGCATTTTTAGCTAGTTTATTTATTGCCGTAATTAATGTTCGCGGCATTTATCTGCTAGCTTATCCGCTATATTTAGTCTGCCTTTTGCTACTAATAGGCGTCGAGCTGCTGGGTCATACTGCGATGGGAGCTACCAGGTGGCTGGAGATTGCAGGCCTAAAGCTACAACCCTCTGAGCCGGCAAAATTATCTATAGTTTTGATGCTTGCTAGATACTTTCATGATCGCTCGCTCCAAGAAATCAAAAGATGGAGCGATTTAATTATCCCCATAGTTGCAAGCCTAGCGCCCTGCGCGCTAATTATTAAGCAACCAGACCTTGGCACGGGGATTCTTTCACTGCTTTCGGCCAGTACACTTTTTTTTGTCAGCGGCATGGATATTGGCAAGATTGCACTGGTGATTGTAATGATATTGCTCTGTCTTCCTGTGGCTTGGAGCTTTTTGCATGACTATCAAAGGCAACGAGTAGAAATCTTTTTAAATCCCGAGCAAGACCCTTTGGGTTCTGGTTATAACTTAATTCAATCAAAAATTGCCATTGGATCGGGCGGCTTTAGTGGCAAAGGCTTTATGCAAGGTACGCAAAGTCATTTAAGCTTTTTGCCAGAACATCAAACTGATTTTATTTTTGCTTTCCTCTCAGAAGAGTTTGGTTTTTTAGGAGGTGCCAGTGTGATACTATTGCTTGCCTTGCTAATAGGATTAATTGTTGCTATTTCCATCAGTTGTAAGAGCGTATTTTTAAAATTAGTGGCACAAGGAGTGGCAAGTATAATTTTTTTGCACGCGGCCATCAATATCAGCATGGTCATGGGTTTAGTCCCAGTAGTTGGAGTTCCTTTGCCGTTTATTTCCTATGGAGGTACCATGATGGTATCTACGATGTTAGGCATGGGATTAGTCTTTAATGCGTATATCAACAAAAATATCAGGCTATAGAAGTGCAAATCATCTCTGATATTTACCTGTTTACTGTTATTATTTTATTAATACTTAAAAATTTATAAAGTTTATGTCTAGTAACACTATAGAAGCCACGCATTTAGCTGGCGCAAATTTAGAGCAAATTATAAATATCCCAATAGCGCACAACGCTACTACATTCGATGTAGCATCTTTAATTAAACTGCTAGCTAATGCCGATCCTATCAGCAAAGCTGTTGTTTTTATATTAATCGTAGCATCGATCTTTTCTTTAGCTATCATTCTAGATAAATACTTTAAATATCGCTTCCTGCAGGCGAAAATTAAAACTTTTGAGAACAGTTTTTGGTCCGGACAATCGCTTGATCAGTTATATGAGCGCACTAAAAGGGCAGTTGACAATCCAATGGCGGCAATTTTTATTGCAGGTATCTCAGAGCTTAATAAATCAGAAGCAAGCAAGGTCGATGCCAACCTAAAGTCAGGCATGATTCTACAGGCGATGAATCTTGTTAGGAACCGCGAATTAGAAAAATTAGAAAAATCGCTAACATTTTTAGCTATCGTAGGCTCCTACTCTCCTTTTATTGGCCTTTTTGGCATGGTCTGGGGGGTAATCCATAGCTTTCAATCGATTGCCTCTTCAAAGAATGTTAGTTTGGCAGTAGTTGCCCCTGGAATGTCAGAGGCTTTACTAGTTACTGCTATAGGCATTGTTGTAGCATTGCCTGCTGCGATATTTTATAACATATTATCTGATAAGATGAATCATATAGCCAATAGATTTGATGATTTTGTCTCAGAAATACACATCGTTTTAACCAGGGCAATTTAAATTTATGGCATTTCAATTAGGCCGAGTCGCTGGCAAAAGGGGGCGCAGAAAGATTATCAATGAAATTAACGTCATGCCTTTAATTGATATCATGCTGGTATTGTTGGTTATTTTTATGGTTACCGCCCCAATGCTAATTACTGGCGTTGATGTTAATCTACCTGATACTAATGCCAAAGCTATTGAAAGTAACGATGAGCCGTTGGTAATATCCATAGATCGCAAAGGGGTTGTCTATCTTATGGATAGCGTTATAGCAAAAGAAGCCATTGTTGAGAAACTAAAGGCAATTACCAAAGAAAAGCACGATACCAAAATATTTATCAGAGCTGATGAAGTTTTGAGTTACGGCAGTATCATGCAAATTATTACCGATATTAGTAATGCCGGTTTTACTCAAGTAGGCTTAGTTAGTAAATCAGAATAAATCATGAATGGCCGTTTTTCTTTTTTTTAATATTTTCTGTTATTTTGCATTTAATATTACTGATCTTAATAATGCTGTGCAAAACTGTCAAATTCATAACAGAGCCGCCTCAAGAGCAAGTAGTCTTCATGCATATTATGCCTTTGGCAAAAATTAATAACATTAAAACTAGAAACGAAAAGCAAAACGATTTACCAGAAAAGCTTGAGGCGAAAAAAGTCGATAAACAGCACACAATACAGCCCACAATACAGCCTGAAATACAACAACAACAAGCGCCAGAGCCTGCTAAATATCAAGAGCTAGAGGTTAATAATAAGCAGGCAGATAGGCAGAAGCTGCCGATAAAGTCTGACTTAGAGCCCAAGGAGGCGACTATCAAGCAAGAACCCATCAAGCAAGACCCTATAGCCCAGCCAAAAGCTTACGAGGCTAAAAAAGCCAAAACTGAGCCTATCAAGCAAGAAAATAAGCTAGAAAAGCAACCAGATAAGCCAAAGAAAAAACCTGCCAAAAAAGACTCAGATGACCTAGACCTAGGCAGTCTTGAAAAATCATTAGCCAAAAGCGTCAAAGACTCCAACAAAGAGAAAGCTTCTGAAGGCGACATGGATAAATCCAAGCATAAGACCGGAGGAAAAAATCAAGATAATCAGACTAGCGGCAGTAGTAACTATGATGCTAATAATAAAGAAGCAATTACCTCCAAAGCCTTACTGCAAAAGCGCATAGAAAGCAATTGGAGTAAACCTTCCAGTATGCGCGATTATGAAAACATCAAAGTGCGAGTGCGCTTGCAAATAGATATGAACCAAAACATTCAGGAGATATCAGGATTTGAATTTTTAAATGAAGATGCTCCCCAGAACGTAAAAAATGCCATTAAAGAAAGTATCATAAGAGCTATTAAATTATCCGATCCATTTGATATGCTTGATATTGAATACTATCAATACTGGCATGATAATTCATTAATTTTTAGTTATAGGTAATATATGTTTGTTGAAATTAAAAAATTTGCCTCTAGCAAGGATTTACCCTTGCCATCATACGCCACTTCTGGAAGTGCGGGTATGGATTTATATGCCGCTAATTTTGAGCCCATAATAATAGAGCCATTTGGCAGATCCTTAGTGCCAACAGGAATTGCTA
>CAMCJU010000013.1 GCA_945875085.1 Candidatus Phycorickettsia trachydisci | reverse complement strand
CATAAGATCTAATTTGATAACCCCAACTATTGTCTGACTTACTAGAATTTTGCAAACTTGTCTCATCTTCTCGTTTTTGGATTTCAAGATTATAAAGTCTAGCTTTAAGCATCTTCATAGCGCTTGCTTTGTTTTTATGCTGCGAGCGTTCATTTTGACATGTAACAACAGTATTAGTTGGGATATGAGTAATGCGCACAGCAGAATCTGTAGTATTAACATGCTGACCGCCAGCACCAGACGCTCTGTAAGTATCAATACGCAAATCTTTCTCCTCGATACTAATATTGATATCATCATCAACCTCAGGATAAACCCAGCAACTAGAAAAACTAGTCATCCGCTTACCTGCAGCATTAAATGGAGAAATCCTTACCAAACGGTGCACGCCGCTTTCAGTTTTTAGCCACCCGTAAGCGTTGCGACCCTGAACCAATATTGTGCAAGACTTAATTCCAGCCTCTTCGCCATCGATAAGACTTACTACCTCAGCTTTGAATCCTAGCTTTTCAGCAAAGCGCAAGTACATCCTTACCATCATCGAGGCCCAATCGTGACTCTCAGTGCCACCAGAACCGGCATTAATATCGATAAAGCAGTTTTTAGAATCATGTGGGCCGGAAAGCAATAATTCAATTTTAGCCTTTTCGACATCAGCACTAAGATCTTCAAGATCTTTTTCCACCTCATCAAGAGAAATTTCGTCTTTAGCATCTATGCACATTTGAGCTAAATCGACACAATCCAGCAAGCGATTTTCAAAGCTGCTATAACTGTCAAGCTGGGCTTGTAGGGCATTTCTTTCTTTAAAAATACTCTTAGCACGCCGCTGATCCTGCCAAATCTCTTGGTCGTTTGCCTGGCTGTTTAATAAAGATAATTTCTCAAGTAACTGATCTAATTCAAAGATACTCCCGTAATAACAGGAGCGTTTTTTCGATTTGCTTTTGTTTTGTTGTTATTTCTGCACGCATATTTAGTTTATTTTTTCAATATATTTTTCAAATTTATTAGCTTCATTTGCAAACTTATCAGCATCAAAAAGAGGAGCTTTTTTCTTGGTAATATTTGGCCAAACGGCAGCAAAACTTGCTGCCCTTTCGATCCACATCAACAATTCAGGAGCCTCAGGTTTAATGGCATCCAAAGGGCACTGGGCAACACAAACGCCACAATCAATGCAACTCTGCGGATCAATTACAACCATCAACTCTCCTTCATAGAAACAGTCAACAGGACAAACTTCTATGCAATCTAAATATTTGCATTTGACGCAACTGTCAGTAACTACATGAGTCATGCCGCGCTTCCTGAGTCAAATGGCTGATTAAACTTATCCAAGACAAAGACCTTGAGCTTTTCAAATGCCCTATTTTCAATCTGCCTGACCCTTTCTTTAGATATATGGAATTTATTACTCAGTGTCTCTAAGGTATCAGCAGGCTCTTTTAGTTTACGACTTTTTATTATATAAAGCTCCCTTTGACTTAAACTTTCAAGCCCCTTGACAAGAACATCTTTTCTAAGCCGACTCTCTTGTTCCATGGATACTAATACCTCTTGACTAGGACCGGTATCGGGCAAAAAATCTATCATTTCAGCAGTGCTTTCATCACCACCTTGCGCGCATTGATTAAGGGACACATCACGTAAGTACAAACGCTCATTAGCCTCCAAAACATCCTTTTTCGACACTCCTAAATCTCTTGCGATAGATTCATAGTCTTGATCATTAACATTGCGAGAATATAGATATGAAATTTTGTTTTTTAACTTAGAAAGACTAAAAAAAAGTTTTTTTTGCGCAGCGGTAGTCCCTATCTTAACAAGCGACCAAGACTTTAGCACATAATCTTGAATATGAGCCTTAATCCACCACATCGCATATGTTGATAGGCGAAAACCAAGCGATGGGTCATATTTTTTTACCGCATGTATAAGACCTATGTTCCCTTCAGAAATCATCTCATTAATCGGCAAGCCATAATTTCTATACGACATAGCAATCTTAGCAACCAATTTCAAGTGACTAGTAACAAGACGATTGGCAGCGTTTTTATCAGCATTTTCTAAAAAAGCTTTAGCCAGCAAAAACTCCTCCTCTTGAGAGAGGGAGGGTATTTTGTTTATCTCCGCCAAATATCTTTGCAAAGAATTCTCATAATTTAAATTAGGTAAATCAAGATTGAGCGAAGCGATTAACCCATTTTTAGCGCTTGAATTGTCTTCTAGTTCAGATGTTTGGTTTTGCGTCATTATCTTTTGTGTCATTATTATTTTCCCCTTCAAATCAATATATCCTTGTGTTCAATTTTAAGTATTTCATATCCAACATCGCCCCTGGGCGTTACTACTTCTATTATATCGCCAACTCTCTTGCTAATCAAGGCCCTGCCCAAAGGCGATGCTGTTGATATAAGGCCCCTTGAGATATCGCTTTCGTATTCTCCAACAACAGTAAAAATGCTTTTTTGCGCAGTATTCTCATCTAGCAAGTGCACAGTAGCGCCAAAAACCACTGTATCGTTAAAATTTTTAATCTCGATCACCTCAGCGCGCGACTTTTTATCCTCTAGATCTAATATGCGCCCTTCTATCAAACTTTGCTGCTCACGAGCTGCATGATATTCAGCATTTTCTGATAAATCGCCCTGATCTCGCGCAGTAGCAATAGCCTGAGTAATACGAGGTCTCTCCTGATGCTTGAGATACTTTAGCTCCTCTTCTAACTTTTCAAAGCCTTGCTTTGTAATTGGAAATTTTCTGGTCATTATTTATTTATTATTATACTTAAGAAATACTTCAAGCAAGCCAAAAAAATTTTGATCTTGGAGTTTTTTTGCAACAACCTTATGATATAACACTGCTAGGCAAATAATTATAAGGTAAGCACTAAATATTACCATGACAACAGACATGAAAACAGAGATAAATCGCAAAATTTTTCATTTATTGGCGATAATATTTCCCACGCTATATTATTTCACCTCTTCAAAGATCATCTTAGCTTTTTTAATTATAATCAATTTTATAACAATAACACTAGATGTAAACAGGCATTTTATTCCAAAAATCCAAAATATCATAAACAAAATCTTTCTACCGATAATGAGAAAGCATGAATACAGCGGCACTCGAAATCTCTCTGGCATGAGCTATATGATGCTCGGCTTCTTAGTAACGAGCATTTTTTTTAAAAAAGAGCAAGTAATTCTCTCTTGGTTTATCTTGATTTTTGCCGATTCTCTAGCAGCAATACTGGGCAAAAAATACGGAACGCCTATGGCTTATGGCAAATCACTAGAAGGTAGCGCAGTATTTTTTTGCCTTGCAATGATGATTGCTATAATATGCCATGTGTTTTTAAATCTACACTTCTCTTTCTTCAAATGCCTGTTTGCAATATTAATCACAACTATTGCTGAGTTTTATTCTAAGGCCCTCAAGATTGACGATAACTTTTTAATACCCGTGGTATTTTGCTTATTCTGCTAAATGAATATAAATATTCTTTCTACAGACAAGGTATGTATGCTAATATTATTATTATCATTGAAGTAATAATACCATGGTAAACACTGACCTACTAGACATCGAAACTCTTAAGGAAATTATTCTTACAGAGCTGGAAGCAAAAAAAGCTGAGAATCTAAAAACTTTGGATGTAAGCAAATCTGGCATTGCAAAATATATGATTTTTGCCAGCGCAAGATCAAGCAAAAACGTCTCTGCTATCGCCCAGCATGTTGCCGATCATATCAAAAATACAACAAAAATTAGAGTCGGACTTGATGGAATAAATAACACCACTTGGGCCGTTTTAGATCTTGATGGGATAATTGTACATATCTTTCATCCAGAAACTCGTCAGTACTATAATGTTGAAGGCATTTTTGAAAGTACTAATTAGTATCACAAAACTACTTAGGCTAGACAAGCCTGCAGGAACGTTATTGCTGTTCTTTCCATGCGCTTTTGCTATTATCATATTTAGCCAAAACTTGCATGATTTATTGTATTATTTAGCGCTCTTTTTGCTAGGCAGTATAATCATGCGCAGCAGCGGCTGCATTATTAACGATATCTTGGATCGCGACTTAGACGCTAAGGTTGCAAGAACAAAAAACAGACCCCTTGTTACCAAGGAAGTATCGATCAAAACTGCACTAGCAATACTGTTGCTACTTTTGCTAATGGGGCTGTTTATGTTGCTCAGGCTATCGCTTCTAGCAATACAAATAGGCTTATTATCATTAATACTGGTAGTTTGCTATCCGTTAATAAAACGCTTTAGTAATTTTCCTCAAGTGTTTTTAGGATTAACCTTTAACATCGGAGCGTTAATTGCAACAGCAGAGATTAAAAACGCCATTCCTTTAGAGGGCATAATTTTGTATATAGGGTGCGCATTTTGGACCATCGGATACGACAGCGTCTATGGCTTTATGGATATAGACGATGATAAAAAAATAGGCGTCAAGTCTTTACCGCGCTATTTGGAAAAAGCAAATTTCAAAATATGGCTAAGTATCTTTTATATAATTTTCATCGCTTGCTTACTAATCTCATGCATTATTGCAACCAGCAACCCTGCGAGCTATTTACTTTTAGTGATGCTCTACATTTTGCTGCAAAATGTAAAAATACTAGATTACACCCGCCTTAAGCATTGTATGAAACATTTTAATTCTTCAGTTTTGAGCGGAAGTGGCATTTTTGCACTATTGATAATTATGAAACTTTCATCTTAGGATGATAATTTCAGAAGGAGCGTCTTTAAAAGAGCTGTTTTTAAGAGCGATTTTTTAAGGTTTTTTCGCGCAGAAAAATCACGCAGTTTAATTAAGTTGACGCAAAAGTAGCTAAGCTTCTGGGACATGACCCTTGGCTCATCTATACTCTAATTTGAAATATCATTAAAAACACACGCAATGGCTGCTAATTTTCCTCCCCTCTTAAAACAAAATAATAAACAAAACAATCGCCCTCTAGGCTTTTTGATGAATATCATTGCAATTGTTTTTGTTGGCAGCGCGCTGGTGTTTTTTGGCTGGGGCGGGGGCAACTCTGGGGTTTCAATTGAGGAATTTAACTTGTCTGAAATCAGCTTAACGTTTGGTAATTTAATATATTACGGCTTTCGCACATTATTTCGCTTAATCATTGGGATAATTTTTTCGATAATTTTTAGCATTTGCTATGCCACATTAGCTGCCAAAAACAAAAGAGCTGAGCAGATTTTAATACCCCTATTAGACGTCTTGCAATCAGTGCCCATTTTGGGATACATCTCTTTTACAGTCGCCGGATTTGTCGCACTTAGCCCAGGGACGCTCTTAGGCTTTGAAATGGCAGCAATTTTTGCAATCTTCACCTCACAAGTTTGGAACATTGTTTTTAGCGTATACTACAGTCTAAAAAAAGTACCCCAAGAACTTTTGGAAGTCGCTGCTGTTTATAATTTTAGCCCTTGGCGGAAGTTTTGGCGCGTTGAAATGCCTTGCGCTATACCTGACATGATATGGAATAGCATCGTCTCAATGTCCGGGGCGTGGTTTTTCGTCGTTGCTGCTGAGAGCATAACCTATGGCGGCAAAGATATCAAATTGCCAGGCATAGGATCATACATCTCAGTTGCATTAGAGCAGCAAGACATCAAAGCTCTTGTTGCAGCAGTTGCCACCATGATAGCAATTATATTTATTGTCGATCAGGGGGTTTTTAGGATATTACTAATTTGGTCAAATAAATTCTGTCCTGAATCTGACAATAAAGATATGGGCTATTGGCTTTATTACGTATTATCTGGCAGCTCGTTTATACAAAGCCTGCTAAAAGCTGCTGCAAAAATAAGCAAATTTATAATCAACATCCCAGTTCCAGAATTTAGATCGGCAAATTTTCTTAAAGACTACGATCTAGAAGGTCGTAACAAAATATATATAGACATTCTTTGGTATGGCGCATTATTTTTTATAGGAGTTAGCTCTGCAATTTATATCTTTAGATCTTTAAATGGCCATATTGATTGGAGCGATATCTTCTACGTACTTAGCCTTACCTTAATAACACTAACCAGGCTAATCATATTGCTAATCATAGCATCGATTATATGGGTGCCTATTGGCATATATATTGGCTTGCGACCAAAGTTGCGCGCCATTTTGCAGCCTGCTGTTCAATTTTTAGCGGCCTTTCCTGCTAACATCTTTTTTCCCTTGGCGGTGATTTATATCTCAAAGCACAATCTTGATGCTGATATTTGGCTGAGCCCATTGATGATCGTTGGCTCTCAGTGGTATATTTTGTTTAATGTAATTGCTGGGGCTTGGCAAATTCCAAACGAGCTGACGGAAGTCTCTGAAACATTCCAAATAAGGGGCTGGTTAAAATACAAAAGAATCATCCTGCCTGCGATTATGCCGCACTACTTAACGGGATTAATCACTGCGTCAGGAGGATGTTGGAATGCTAGCATATTGTCAGAAGCAGTATCTTGGGGCAGAGTCGATATATACGCCCATGGCATTGGCGCTTATATTGCACAAATGACGCAAATTAATAATTTTCCTAAAATTGCACTTGGCATAATGGCCATGTCTACAGCTGTTGTAATAATCAACAAAGTAGTATGGTCAAGATTATATAATCATGTTATGCATAAATATACCTACTCTTAAAGCAACATGAAAAACAAACTTTTAGAATTCAGCTCAGTCTGCTTGAAATTTAACACCCCCATCATCGAAGATATTAACTTTACTCTTAATAGCGATGAAATCATTGCATTAATAGGCAAATCAGGATCTGGCAAATCTACAATCTTAAGACTCGTATCTAAGCTGATAGAGCCAACTACCGGGCAAGTAAACTATTTTGGCGACTTAGAGCGCGAGAAGATCTCCATGGTTTTTCAGAACTTTGCGCTATTTCCATGGTTGACAGTTGAAGAAAATATCGCCATAGGCCTAGAAGCAAGAGGCATAAATGCCTCAACAATCAAAAGCAAGTGTCAAAACGTCATTGAATTAATTGGCCTTAGTGGCTATGAGGATGCCTATCCTAAGGAACTTTCTGGCGGCATGAAGCAAAGAGTGGGCATTGCAAGAAGCCTTCTTGTGGAGCCAGAAATCATGCTCATGGACGAGCCTTTTTCCGCTTTAGACGTACTTACCGCGGGCAATCTTAAAAGCGATTTAATTGACATATGGATGGACAATAAAATCCCCCTTAAATCAATTATCATTGTTACTCACAACATCGAGGAGGCCGTAATGCTGGCAGATAGGGTCATTATTCTATCCTCTAGTCCAGGGACGATCGTCTCGCAGATTAATATAGACTTAGCCAGACCGCGCAATGCTAAAAATACTGAATTTTCTAAATACGTTGATTTAATATACGGCTACTTCACAGCCAGCCAGCAAAAAAATCAAACCTCAAGCGTTATAGATATATATTATAAAGTGCCGTTTTTCTCTTCAAATATTTTATACGGATTGCTAGAGTTTATTGACAGCTATTCTGAGCAAATTGCTATAAGCTTCCTGGATGGAAAATGCGGCTTAAATACCTCTGAAGTTATATCGGCAACAGAATTCTTAACGTTGCTACAATTTTTGCGCATATGCGATTCGCAAATTTCCTTAACTGCAGCTGGGAAGCTTTTGATAGAATCCGATATCCCTCAAAGAAAAAAGATTTTTGCTGAGCATTTAATGAAGAACCTACCAATCATATCCTATATATACGATATCTTAAAAGAAAGAAAAGATCATAGCGCGCCCAGAGACAGGTTTTTAATTTTACTAGAAGATCATCAGTCTAGAAGCGACGCCAAAGAAACATTAAGGGCTATTACTAACTGGGGTAGATATGTCGAGCTATTTTTCTATGACGATCAAAATGCTAGATATTATTTATAACTTCAAGAAGTCGAACTTGCTGCCGCAGCATCTTACAAAAAAGCAGATAAGGCAAGTGTATGGGGTATGATTTGCATGAATCTTTCAGAATGAATCCTTAGAAGTATGAGTCCTTGATGGGGCGAGTGACCGGGATCGAACCGGCGACCCTCAGAACCACAACCTGATGCTCTAACCAACTGAGCTACACCCGCCATAAGAAACATTATGCCAACTTCTCATTTTCCAGTCAATAAGATTTTTTAAATATTATGATAATCTTATTCAAAGAGCCTGGCACGCGACTTGAGGTTTTTAGTCAAGAGGCTTTTCAAGCAGTGGAAATATACTGAATTATATGATCCATAAATATGTTTAGCTTATTGAGCATGTAGGGCATAATTATAAGCATACTCAAATATATAATCAAAATTTTAGGCACAAAAGTCAGAGTGTTTTCTTGTATTTGCGTTAATGCCTGCAATAGCGAAATGGCCAGCCCTACTAATAGCGCTATTAATAATATTGGCGATGATACCATGATCAAGACATAAATTGCCTCTCGACTTATTTGGTTCAAAACCCCCTGATCCATATAGTTAAAATTTCGATAGTTTATTCTTTAGCTCGTTATTTATCAACTTTATCATGATGCCGCGACTTAGAGAGCTGGATCGACAAATCTTTTACTTTAGCGTGATTCATCAGCGCAATAATTTGAGCAACACTACGCTCTTTCATTGAATTAACTATTTTTATTAGTAACGGCATGTCAAGTTCATTAAAAATTCCAGCAGCATCCCTTGGCTTCATGTTTGAATATATATTGGCCAAGCTTTTTATTTCAGCATTTTCTTTTTGATCATATAAAGACATGACTTTTTGCATTTCCTGCTGTTGCGAAGCAATCTGCTGAATTTTCTGACTGATCTTATTTTCTATAGCAGTAAGTACAGCCTCTTTTAAGTCTAAATTTTGTTGCTGCTCGTTCAGATCTTTGCTTTTTTGGGACAGCGAGCCAAAAAGCTTCAAATCCTCTTGCGTATATTCTGGTATGACTTTTTGAGCAATAACTACTTTAGTATGCTCTTTTGCAGGAGCTTTTGCAGCCTCTTGCGCCATAGTAGCTTGTGCCGTATTAGCTTGGTTTTTAGCTGAATCGGGTAAAAGCAAGGGCGAGCCTTTCAACTCTTTAATCGATCCTGATTCTTGCATCGCCTGCTGAATATTTGCAGAACTTTTAAGACCGATCCCTTGATACAAGTCTGATAATAAGCTTGCTCCTTTAATAGATAACAAAGCTGTTAACGTTATAAGTCCCGTAGAAAAAAAATTAGATTTCATTTTTAGTATTTATTTTTTTTAATGAGCTAAAATATTGGTTTTGACTTAATGTTTTTTTACTGTCCAAAGTATCTGCAGGAGAAGATATTTGGCTGATATTATATGCAAGTTTATTTTCGTATTTTACACGATTGAACTCTTCCAAACTTAACTCTTCTAGATTCGATCCTTCTAAACTCAACTCTGCCTCCTTCGATTCTTTTAGTTTACTAACACCAACTGGACTTACTAAACTAGCCTTGTTTGACCTTACAGCCGCCTCTATCCTGCCAGCTACGTTGACGCCCAAATCGTTCATAACACTTAAATCATGACTAACACCTTGGCTTTTATCAATTAGCTCAGAAAGATTATCAATAGCAGCCTGGCTTGTTTCGTGTAATGATTTTATATTTTCATTAGCTTTAACAATTGAATTGTCAAATTTATTAAACATATTTGTCAAATTCAGTCTATTTGCATCTAGCTGCGCAATTCTTCTTGTAAGTATTATACAATAACCTATACAAACAATCAGCGCTAATAAAAGCATAAAATCCAAAAACATTGTATAACTTTCCTATTTTATTTGAGTAATATGAATTGCAACCTTATCACCTTTTTTGCCCAAAGTAGCATTGAATAATTTTTTATCGCCGCACAATATCGGTATCTCATCCTGAGCATTGTTACTTAAGGTGATCGTATCGCCTATTTTAATTCGCGATATTGATGAAAAACGAACGTTTTCGTCAATAATTACAGCCTCTAGTGGCAAACTGATTGCATCTATCGTAGAAACCATCTTTTCGCGCCAATTAGAATCGTCTTTATTATTATCGCCGATGAATACTTGCTGCAAATCTTTTTTAATTGGGTCTATCGTTTCATAAGGTATGATGACTTCTATCTTGCCTTCACGTCCATCTATATCGAGTATTAATTCAAGCCCTATTATAGCATCTCCAGGCCTTGCAATGCTTGTTAAATTAGGATTAGTTTCAAGGCGGTCCAAAGCAAAAGTAACATTGTGCACTAATGCGAAAGACTCGCTAATATCCTTAATAACTACCTCGATTATTTGCCTGATTATCGATTGCTCAATTAAGGTGTATGGCTTGAGTTCCATCTCCTTGGGGATAGGATTTTTTTTACCCCCCAACAGCACGTCAATTAAATTATAGACCAGCATATTGTCTAAAGACACAAGACCAAAGCTGTTCCATTCTATTATTTTAAATACACCTATTGCAGAAGGCGCTTTTGTCTTAGCAAGCCAAGTCGAAAACCTCAAAGATGCAAATGTTTTAATCTCAACACTAACTGCCTCTGCGCTAAGATTTCTAAGCGATGTAGATAGAAGCCTTATAAGTTTATCGAAAATAATCTGCAACATCGGGAGCTTTTCATAAGACTGCAACGACTGATCTATGACCGCTTTAATACCAGTCTCACTATGCTTTCCTTTACTTAGGTAAGAAGATAAATTTTGTTTTTTTTCCATATTAATGCTAGTTTTATTAAGATGCATTTTGTGATTATCTGGCAGCATGATTTTACAATACTCTTAGTTAATTATTATTTCTTTAATCAAAATATCTTCCACCTTCGTTGGATATACGATTTTATTTAATCTTTTTAGCAATTCTGTTTTTATATAAAATGCGCCACCGCTGCCATTTATGTCTTCAACACGCAATTGACGTAAAAAAATCTGAAAACTGTCCTTAATTACTGGCAGCTGATTTACTACTACCTTTTCATCATTTGAATTGGCCAAGCTAATGCTCAAGTCGATTTTTAAAAAATAATTTTTCAACGAGCTATTAGATAAATTAACTATAATTTCTCCCAAATCATAAAAACGCTTCTCTCTAGAAACCAAAGAAGTATCCGTTGATGCATTTTTGAAAAAATATACCCCCGAAAGTACCGCGCCCCCCAAAGAGAAAACCAGTACCAAAAATTTGACTAATGTTTTGGCGGTAAATTTCTTAGAATTATTTGCAGCGCGCGATTCTTCTTCGTCATAATTAAACATATTGGTATTTTTCATAAGTATTTTATTCGTTCATGTTGTATAAAAAATTTTTCATCATATAATGAAAATATCATAAATTGCGTTAATTAGCCTAATGTTTTAACTAAACTTTTCATCAAATATGTTAAAAAAAATAAAATCAACGAAATTGCCCATATTCCTTCTGGCTGCTTTAATTATATTACATGATAGCGCTTTTGCCAATAACAGCGTATACATTAACTTATCAAATTATGTAGCAAAAAATCTCCAATTGCAAACAGCTTCTAACAATATTGCCAATCAAAATACTCTTGGCTTTGAGGAGGATAACATGCATTTGGCAACATATCGAAAAAAAATGAAAAACAGGCAGAGTAACTCTTTTGTTGCGCCTAAAGCTAATTTTCTAACCAAGGAACCCGGAGGCATAATGTATACAAACAAAAACCTTGATGTTGCCATACTTGGAGATGGCTACTTCAAAGTTCTTACTCCTAGGGGACTTAGATACACTCTTAACGGCAATATGCAGCTTAATAATG
>CAMCJU010000012.1 GCA_945875085.1 Candidatus Phycorickettsia trachydisci | reverse complement strand
CGCCATATTCCCCTGATTTGAATCCGATAGAAAAATTCTGGGCTAATATGAAGCGATGGATTAAGGATAAAATTATAGAATTTTCTGAACTGTATGATGCTATTGTTGCTTTCTTTCAATTCTCTATTACAACCTAATTTACTATATCTCAAGTTGATTTACTATAGTATTTGCCGCTCTTTTTGCCAATCAACTTCTCACCTTTCCTCCCCCAACCTTATCTTTACAAATGCCCATATCTATGCCACTTATCAATCAATTTTTAATTTTATGTCAGAATTTGACTGCGCTATGTTGTTTTGGCTATATATATGTTCGTGTTGGCGGGGGCTATTGAAAAAAACGCTCCTCCCATGCTGGTAAGTTAAAATAGCACTCGAAAATAGCGCTAGGGCTATACACTCATCACAAGAGGATTATCGCCAAGAGAGTTATTATAGATTGTCGATGCTTTTGTCTCTTTTGCGCATACCAGAGTCAAGAATCGCTTTGCGAAGGCGAATAGATTTAGGCGTCACCTCAACTCTCTCGTCATTTTGAATATATGCTATAGCTTTTTCAAGAGTCATTATCATCGGCGTTGTAAGTCTTATGGCCTCATCTTTATTAACGCTACGTACATTAGACATTTGCTTTGCTTTAAGTGGATTTACCTCCAGATCGTTATCGCGATTATGCTCGCCTATAATCATTCCTTGATACACAAGCTCTCCAGGCTTAACAAACATTTTTCCGCGATCTTCCAGGTTCCATAAAGCATATGCAACAGCCTGACCATCACCCATAGAAATCAATACCCCATTACGACGTCCTTCAATAGCGCCGCGATACAGGCCATAGCTATGAAATACACGGTTCATGATTCCGGTTCCTCTAGTGTCAGTCAAAAACTGACCATGATAACCAATCAAACCTCTTGATGGGCCCAAAAATGTCACGCGAGTCTTGCCCCCTCCTGATGGGCGCATATCCTGCAGCTCAGCTTTGCGCATATTTAAAGATTCAACAACGCCGCCAACATACTCATCATCGACATCTATCTGAATCTCTTCAATTGGCTCTAGCCTTTCTCCCTTATCATTAAATTTATACAACACTCTAGGGCGAGAAATGGAGAGCTCAAAGCCTTCTCGGCGCATTGTTTCAATCAATATTCCAAGTTGCAACTCCCCCCTACCCGAGACTTCGAAAGAATCTTTATCATCGCTCTGTTTAATTTTAAGCGATACGTTTCCTTCAATTTCACGCATTAGGCGATCGTGCAGCATTCTAGAGGTGACTTTGGAGCCCTCTTTACCAGATAAAGGCGAATCGTTAATAGAAAACATCATCGATAGCGTTGGCGGATCAATCGGCACTGCTGGTAATGGAACTTCAACTTCAGGAGCACATAGCGTATCTGAAACTGTGGCACTTTGTAAACCAGCGATCATTACTATGTCTCCAGCGATAGCACTATCTATTACAACTTTTTCTAACCCTCTAAAAGTTAGCAACTTAGTCACGCGTCCGCTTTCCAAAACCTTTCCTTCAAGATTTAAAACCTTGATGTTTTGATTGGTTTTGATCGTACCAGACTCAATTCTTCCCGTTAAGATGCGCCCTAGATATGAATCGTATTCGCGCGTAGTTACAAGCATAGAAAATGCAGCATCTATTTGACAATTAGGCGATGGCACGTGCTTTACAATCAAGTCAAATAATGGTTTGATGTTTTCTTGAGCGCCATCAAGGCTCATTGATGCCCATCCCGCTCTACCAGAAGCATAGACTATTGGAAAATCAGCTTGCTCGTCAGTTGCGCCCAAAGCAATAAATAGCTCAAAAACCTCATTTATCACCTCATGCGGCCGGCCATCAGGGCGATCGATTTTATTAATCACAACGATTGGTTTTAATCCAAGCTTTAAGGCTTTTGCAAGCACAAACTTTGTTTGCGGCATTGCTCCTTCGGAAGAATCAACAAGTAGCGCAACTCCATCAACCATTGTCAGAATCCTTTCAACTTCACCGCCAAAATCAGCATGACCCGGAGTATCAACAACATTTATGCGAATATCATTCCACATAATAGATGTGCATTTTGACAGTATGGTGATTCCGCGCTCCTGCTCAAGAGCATTTGAGTCCATAGCCCGTTCAGATACATTCTGGTTATCTCTAAATGTGCCACTTTGCTTTAGCATACTATCTACTAAAGTGGTTTTTCCATGGTCAACGTGAGCAATAATGGCAACATTGCGAAAGTTTGAGTTTTGATATTGTGACATATATTTTGAAATTAGTTTTTAAGAAAGATAAATCATCTATAGTAAATGCTTTATATTTTAGCTTTTATGATATATTTTACGCTATTTTAGCGCTAAGCCCAAATTATAAAATCAAGTTTTATATTTAAGTTTGAAAATATTAACTTCAAATCAATAATGAGACTTCTTCTGGGTCTAGATTTACAAGACGCAATCTTTCGGCTTGCACAATCGAGCTTACTTGGCTGCAAGTTTCATGTAAATCTTTATTGACCAGAATATAATCATATTCGTCGTAATGGCTACATTCAGATCTAGCTTGCGCAAGGCGCAAAGCGATAGATTCTAGTTCATCACCTCTTTTGATTAACCTAGTTTGTAACTCTAAAATAGAAGGTGGTAAAATAAAAATCCTGACTTGTGAAAATTCTTTAATTTCTCCTAGCTTTTGCGATCCTTGCCAGTCAATATCAAATATCACATCAACACCCCTGGCAAGTCTGGACAAAACAGTGCTTTTAGGAGTGCCGTAAAAGTTGCCATAAATTTCAGCTGATTCTATAAGATCCCCTCTTTCTTTCATGTCTAGATAACTTTGCTTATCAACAAAATAGTAGTCAACGCCATCTATTTCTTTATGTCTTTTTGCTCTAGTTGTCACCGATATTGATAACCATAGATTGGGGTCATTTTCAATCATGTATTTTGCAACGCTTGACTTACCAGCTCCTGATGGCGCAGAAATTATAAAGCTAATGCCTTTACTTTTTTTCATAAATAGTTCTAATCAAATCTTCTAAAATTAAAGACTCTTGGGTAAAATTTTGTAAATCCTTCAGCGTTAAAAGGCCAGACTTTTGCTCATCTTCGCCTATTAATACTGCAAATCTTGGCGCAAAACTTCTGCAAGCTTTCTTAATAACATCACCAATTTTCCCACCAACCTCTAACGAGCAGCCGATACCTTGTTGACGTAATAAGCTGGCTACTTGAAGAGCTAAAGATAATTGCCCATTATTGATTGGAATTACAATTACCGTAAAGAGCGGCGTAAAATCTTTGTTTATCAGCATCATTATACGCTCCAGGCCGCCAGCAAAGCCAATAGCAGGAACCTGCTCTTTACCTTGTATTAACTGCGCAAGACCATCGTATCTTCCGCCTGCAATAATGGCTGATTGCGCACCAAGATCATTAGAGGTAAACTCAAAGGCAGTATGGCTATAATAATCTAAACCGCGAACTATTTGCTCATTAATCTTATAATTAACCTCAAGAGTCGCAAGATGCTCCAACACTTGCTCAAATCTTTCTTTAGCGTCGCTTGTGTAGTAATTGCTGATTTTAGGCGCCTGCTGGATCAAAATTTTATCACAAGCCTCTTTGGAGTCTAAAATCCTCAATGGATTTTTTTTTAAACGTATTTTACTGATTTCAGACAAGTTAATTATATTGTCTTTAAAATATTCAAATAATGCCTTTTGATAGCTCTGTCTAGATGAGCTACAGCCTAAAGAATTAATCTCTAATATATAATTTTTTATTCCCAAGGCATCCAAAATGTCAGCTGCAAATTTTATTGCCTCCGCATCGCTATAAGGTTTATGCGCGCCTAAAAACTCAGCATTAATCTGATGAAATTGCCTCTGTCTGCCAGCTTGTGGGTTTTCTCGTCTGAACAATGGACCATAGCAAAAAAGCTTTAATGGCAATCTATGGAGCAGCTTAGAGGAAAAAACCGCGCGCATAATACTTGCGGTAAATTCTGGTCTTAAAGTTAAATTATCATCACCTTGATCAATAAAGCTATACATCTCTTTGCCAACAACATCAGATGACTCACCAAGGCTTTTGGTGAAAATTTCAGTATACTCAAGTATTGGCGTGGCAATTTCTTGGCATCCATAGAGCCTGGCTATATCTTCAAATTTCTTGATAATGAATCTGAATTTTAAAATTTCATCATCTAGTAGATCTTTGCAACCTTTAATCGGCTTAAGTTTATTCATATCTAGCATCAATCACCCTGTAAAATCAATTTGCTTTCTTAGTTTTATAATCGCCATGACGTTTATCAAGACAAGGAGGCCGCCTGCAAGTTGCATAATAGTTTTAGCTTTGTCAGGAGCAAAATGCGCAAAAAACACAAATGCCCCGCTTGCAAATAATACAAACGCCTTAGCTCCATATTTAGGCGATATAAATTTAGCGCCTTTTTGCCCAGCGGTAAAAAAAGCAGTGATTGTTGTATAGCCAGCAAAAAACAACACTACATTCATAAATATCTCACTATGAGGAATATAGCCTTTGAGTAACTCTGTCATTAATTTAGTTTGCTGGACGCCTGAAATTTGGCACCAAGATTGAGTCACTGCAATTACCAAAGTTGTCATAGAGCAGATAAGTGTATCGCTAAATAGGGCATATATGGAAAGTTGCGCTTGTTTTTTAGGGCTGATCACTTTGGTTTCGCTTTGAATAACAGAATCATATCCTATGCCAATATCTCCAGAATAGACTGCGGCAGAAATCCCTTGATAGCCACAAAGTAACATCGTGCTACCAAGAAAACCTCCAATTGCCGCCTGCCCCAAAAATGCTGATTGTACTATCTGGAGCAAAGCTTTAGGTAGCGCACTAATGTTAGAAACAATAATAAATAAGCAGATAAATATATAGCAAGTCATAAATATAGGCATCAAGATAGAGCATATGTTTGCTAAACGATTTATACCTCCTATACCCACATACAAAACCATCACTAATAATCCTGTTATTATATAATTCTTATCAATAGTCAAAAGACTATGCAGATTATCCACAATGATCGTAAATTGAAAAATCTCAATAGAATATATGCAAAGCAAAACAGCGGATAAGGATGCTAAAACTTTTCCAGCAATACCAGAAAATGCTTGCGTAAGATAAAACATCGGGCCTCCATCATAACCTCCTTGAGCATTTTCCACTCTATATTTAACGCCCAGATATATCTCGCAGTATTTTATCAACATGCCGCAAAAAGACGCCACCCACATCCAAACAATACTACCTGGCCCCCCAACCAAAACTGCAACGCCAACGCCAACAATATTGCCAACGCCAACCATACCGCCAACAGAGGCGAAATATAATTTTATTGGATTAATGCCTTTATGATTATTATGAGTGTTTTCATGAATCAAAGTTTTTAAATTCTGCTTGACGTGAAATAATGCTTTGAACTGAAAGCCCCTAGAATAAAATGTAAGGTAAGTGCCGCTGATGCATATTAGCGCAAAACCTATATAACTCCAAAAGAATTGCTCTATTTGCGATAAGTACTCAAAAATCATCATATACATATGCCAATTCTTCTCTCTATCTCATGCCTACCTATAATTGGCAAGAGTAGCTTCATCTCTGGGCCATGCTGCAAGCCAGTTAGAGCAATTCTTAGAGGCATGAATAAATCTTTGCCCCTTCTGCCAGTTTTCTCTGAGATGCTATCGGTCCACTTGCCCCAGCTATCCTGATCTAATTTGCCACTAGGGAGCAAGTCGGCAGTGACTTTTAAAAAATCACGATCTAATTTTTCAGGATTAACGATGATGGGACTTTTGCAAATCCGCCACCATAATTTTACCTCTAGCAATATGTTAAGATTTTTTCTTACAGCTAGCCAAAATTCTTCATCAATTTCAGCAAGACCCATTTTACAGAAAGAATCAGCAACATCACTAAAATCAAGCTGAATTAATAATTTATGATTTAGTATCTCGATCTCGCTTTCAGTATAAATAGTTGGACTTGGCGAGAATACCTTTATGTCAAAATCATCTATTAATTCTTGCAAATTATTCTTTGCTACAACAGGCTTCGATGTGCCTATATAGGCAAAAAAGCTATTAATAGCCATCGGCTGAAAGCCTCCAGTAACAAATTTAGCCACCTCATACCCCCCTACACGTTTAGAGATTTTGTCATCTTTAGCTTTTAAAAAACTCAAATGTCCAAACTGTGGTATCTTAGCGCTCATTGCTTCAAGCATTTGCAACTGAATTGCCGTATTGTTAATATGATCCTCGCCGCGAAATATGTGACTGATGTTATAGTCGTAGTCGTCAATAGCGCTACAGAGCATATAGGTAAAACTACCATCTTGACGTATAACTATCGGATCACTCAAATCCTGGCCTTTGTATCTGACGTTTGAGCGTATTAAATCATCCCATACGATATCTTTATCTTCAAGCTTAAAGCGATAGCAAGGTTTACGCCCCTGCTCAATGTATTGTAGTTTTTGCTCGTAAGTAAGTTTTAAGGCGCTGCGATCATAAATAGGAGGCTTGCCGCTAGATAGTCTAGTTTTGCGCTTAAGGTCAAGCTCTTCAGGGCTCTCAAAGCATTCATACAGTCTCCCACTTTCCAGCAGAAGTTCAACAACTTGATTGTACCTATCTAAACGCTGCGACTGATAGAAAATATCATCCCACTTTATGCCAAGCCACTGAAGGTCTTGCAGGATCTGCTGCTTATAGTAATCTGAGCAACGCGCAAGGTCCGTATCGTCAATCCTTAGAATGAACTTACCTTTAGCCTGCTTTGCAAATAAATAATTTACTAAAATAGGACGAATACTACCTACGTGGAGAAGGCCAGTTGGCGATGGAGCAAATCTAGTTACTATCATAAACGACTAACATTATACTATAAATATTACACTACGGAAGTCTTGGTTTTGGCTAAATCTCGGCTAACTTTTAAAGATTTATCAAAGTTATCATCATATATAAATCTAAATTCTGGCGAAAACTTTAAAAACACTTTAGCAGTAATCATCTTTCTAATGGCAAATTTTGAGCTATTAAGCGCATCTAGAGTATCAGCGCTGCTAAGATTGCTGCTAACGCAAGGGATAAAATAACACGTTACAAGCTTCAAATCAGGAGATACCATTAGGTTAGTAAAATTGCACTTATCGCGCAAAAGCCTAACATCAAGGTTTTTACCTAGCACGAAAATTTCTTCTAATGCAACTTTGATCAAACTAGCAACTCTTAAGTGACGATAGTTATTGGCGCTCTTTTTTAACTTCATCATTGGATGTCAACTCTTTTATTTTTAGTATATGTAAAAATTTCCACCTGATCACCAACAGCTATGTTTTCGTAATTCTCAAAAACTATACCGCATTCGAAATTTTCTTTTACTTCCTTAGCATCATCCTTGAATCTCTTTAAGGTTTTGAGCTTTCCCTCGTGAATGACAACGTCATTTCTCAGTAACCTCATGCTAGCGCCTCTTCGCGCCAAGCCCTTGGTAACATAACAACCAGCTACTTTGCCAACTTTTGTAACATTAAATACCTGGCGAATTTCCACGTTACCTAAGTACTCCTCTCGGATTACTGGCTTAAGCATACCCAAAACTAACGCTTTAACATCATCTAATAGATCATAAATGATCGAGTAATAACGTACATCAACCTTATCTTTTGCACTAGCCATAGATTGATTAGACATACGTACGTTAAAAGCAAGTATTCTAGCTCCAGAAGCATGGGCTAATGAAATATCGGACTCATTAATACCGCCAACAGCTTTATGAAGTATTTTTATAAGTACTTCTTGGCTGATTATTTTTGCAAGGGAGCCCATAATAGCATCAAGGGAGCCGTATGAATCAGCCTTGATAATAAGGGGCAAATCTTTTTGTGGGTTTGGCGCAAAAGGATCTAATAGATTTTTAGCCAAGCCAGATGCAGCAAAAACCTTCTCTCTAGAAGCATTGCAATAGCTATCAGCTATATCTCTGGCCTGTCTTTCATCTTGCACTACTAAAAATTTATCCCCCGCGCTGGCGACTTTTTCTAAACCTACAATACCAACAGGGTCGCTAGGTTCGCCATATTGCACGGCCTTACCTTTATCGTTATATATCGATCTAATTTTGCCATAAGTGCTACCCGCTACAATAAAATCTCCTACCTTTAAGATGCCTCTGGTAATTAATAATGTTGAAGATGCGCCGTGGTGTTTGTCAAGTCTGGAGTCTAATACAACTCCGGAGGCAAACCCTTCATATTTTGCTTTTAATTGCATCATCTCAGCAAGAAGTATGATAGCCTCTTCTAATTTATCTAAATTAATCTTCTTAAGAGCAGAAACAGGTATGAATATAACTTCCCCACCCATGTCTTCACTTACCAAGCTATGCGTCAACATCTCATTTTTAATTCTCGCAAGAGGGGCTGCGGAATTTTCAAATTTATCAATCTTATTGACAGCAACGATGATGGGTAAATTAGCTGCCTTAGCATGATTAATTGCCTCGATAGTCTGCTTATTAATACCATCATCAGCGGCAACTACAAGCACAACTATATCAGTAATTTGCGCCCCCCTACTTCTCATGGCAGTAAATGCTTCATGGCCAGGAGTGTCGATAAAAGTTATTTTATGCTCATTGGCTAATTTTACTTGATAAGCACCAATGTTTTGAGTAATGCCGCCAAATTCCTTAACAGCCACATCAGTTGATCTGATTGCATCAAGCAATGAAGTCTTTCCATGGTCAACGTGACCCATAACTGTTACAACAGCTGGTCTTGTTTTTAATTGCACCGCTAAATCGTTATCTGCCGCATCTGCTGCAAGCAAGGAGCCCAGAGTTATCTCATCGATTTTTTTAAACTTATGACCAAAGCTACTAACTATTAATTCAACCGTTTCAGCATCTAAAATCTTATTAGCATTAGCCATGACCCCTAATTTCATCAGCTCCTTGATAACATCAACGCTGCGCTGCGACATTTTTGCAGCTAAATCAGCAACGCTAATATCGCCATATATCTCAATTTCCCTGATTACTTTAGCAACTTTTTCTGTGTTTTGTCGCTTGCTTGGCTTGTATTTAGGAAGGCGGCGCTTATTAAACGCGCCATCAGGAGCGCTAGTATCTTCCTGGTCTAAGGTATATAATATATCAGTCTTTTTAGGCTTTGCTATATACTCCTGTTTTTGCTTTTGCGGCATTTGCTTTTGCGGCAATTTAGCAGTTTTATTATGGTCCTGCTTATTATTTTCAGGCTTGCTACTTACGCTACTCTTCACCGCCTCCTTAACAGGCAAAGACTTATCTATGACACTTGCCACAGGATTTAGAATTTTTTCTTTGGCAGCAGCTTCTGGCAATCTATCTAATTGACGAACTACCTCATGCGAAGTTTTTGACAAATCCGCCTCTTGATCAATAGCCTGCTGCGCCTGAAGAGCGTTTTCTCTTTTCTGAGACTCTTCCTGCAACTCTTTTTGTATCTCCCTTTGTATCTCTCTTTGCGTATCTCTGTCCTCCTTGTCTTTGGCGGCTTTTTTAACAACGTCCATTCGCTTATTAAGCTCATGACTTGTCAAGCCTAGATCTTTATCACTTTGACTAGCGCCTACATCGCTTTGAAAATGAGAAGGTTTTACAGAATCATTTACATTGCTGGAAGATTTCAAGCTGAGATAGTCTTTTGCTAGATCTTTCGTATCTACCTTGTTATTAAATTTTAGACCTAATTTTTTAGGCTTGTTTTCACTATTCTCCATATTTTCAAATTATATTAAACAAAAGGCCCTTTTATAAATTAAGCATCCCTAAAATTCAAGGATATTACTTTGAGCTTTCGGCAGTCCTAATTTTTGCCTCCTTAATGAAAGCCATAATATCCTGATTTGACAAGAATTTATGCATCAAAAGCTTCTTCAAGTCTTCAGGAGTTGTTACTGCCAAATCCTCTAGACTTTTAATTCCATGCTGTGCAAGTCTTAGTATAGTTTTTAAATCAGCAAAATCCAAAAGCTTCTTTAAATCTTCCTCAACTCCTAAAGCTTCAATGCTCTCTATGATCTGAGCTTTCTTCTTTTTGCTTGACACTTCAGCTCTTGATAGTAGCTCTGCGGCTATCTCTTCGTCAAACCCCTCAATCTCCATTAGTTTTTCAGATGGAGTATTGGCGATTTGCTCGACTGATAAAAATCCTTTAGCAACCAAAAATTGCCCAAGAGTCTCATCTAGATCAAGCTCCTCAATAAGAATCTTGCTGACAGAGTAAAACTCATCGAGCCGACGCTTAGCCTCCCTTTCTTCAGTCATGACGTCTATACTAGATCTAGTCAACCTTGATGCTAATTTAACGTTCTGCCCCCCTCTTCCTATTGCAGAGCTTAACTGATCTTCGGTAACTATTACTTCAACCCTACTGTCCTCAAGAAGAACCTTTGTAACTCTACTTAGACCAAGAGCGCTCACAACATATCTAGACAAGTCACTATCCCAGTTAATCACATCTATTTTCTCGCCATTTAAATCTTCCATAACAGATTTAATTCGCGACCCCTTTGCCCCGACGCAACATGATACAGCATCAATGCCAGAATCAATCGCATTGACAGCAACCTTAGCCCTAAATCCAGGATCGCGAACCACGGCTTTAATCTCAATTAACCCGTCATATACTTCAGGAACTTGCATTTCAAATAGCTTAGCTAGCATCTGATCATGAGTTCTTGATAGAAATATTTGTGAGCCATAATCCTCGCGACGCACTTCGTATACGTACGATTTAATTCTATCTCCAGGCTTAAACTTATCTGTCGGCAGTTGCTGATCTCGTTTTAAAATAGCCTCACTTCTACCTAAATCAATAATGATATGACCAAACTCGATTCTTTTAACGACGCCAAATATAATTTCTCCCACACGATCGATAAAGTCACAATACTCCTTGTCTCTTTCTGAGCGCTTAACAGCCAAAACAATTGCATTTCTTGCAATCATGGCCTCGCTTCTTCCCAAGTCTATCGGTGGCAGCAAATCAAAAAAATCATCTTCAACTTGTATGCTTGGCTCGCGCATTTGCGCCTGAGTTAACAAAATTTGATGTTGATGATCGCTGAGAGTTTCCACAACTTGCAGCACTCTATACAAAGCTATTTCGCCAGTTTTTCTGTTAAGAATAGCCTTAATAGTACTGCCGCTACCGTACTTTTTTTTACCCACCTCCTCAATAGCAGCCTCAATACCATCCATCAGATCTTCTCTAGGTATGCCTTTATCTTTCGATATTGAGTCTATTATATTTATTATTTCGCTATTACCTAAGTACATAATTTATTTTTAAGTTAGTTCTTTAAAATCGCTTTAAACATTTCTTCCGTTAACACTAAGTTAGCTGCTTTAATATTATCAAAACAAATCTTTTTTTGCACTGCTAAGCTCCCATCCATAACTTGCAAAATAATATCGTTATCTTCTACAGACATTAATAATCCTTGATGTACTTTTTTACCGTCTAAGGAATGGTGCAACTTAATTAAAGCATGGCTACCAATAAACCTTAGGTAATCGGCAATTTTAACCAAAGGACGCTCTATACCCGCTGAAGAAACTTCCAAAACATATTTGTCAAGAAACATATCTTCCACATCGAATATCGGAGCAATGGCCCTGCTGACTTTTTTACAATCAGATATTGTTAATTTTATACTATTTTTGCCATCAATGATAATTTTAACTACTTTTGGCTCATTATTAATTATATTAATCAATACTAACTCAAAACCCATTAACTCAATAGTAGGCTCTAATAACTTAAATATTTTAATCTCTATATCTGTAAATTTCATAAACGAGTATAAGTATAAGTGTATGAAGAGATGGACCAGACACCAAGAAAAGAATCAGCAAG
>CAMCJU010000011.1 GCA_945875085.1 Candidatus Phycorickettsia trachydisci | reverse complement strand
ATCTTGTTTTTTTCCATATCGTTGTATTGATATATAAACGATGCGAAATTCCCATTAATCAATGTAAAATCGCTAGCGCTAAACTCCAACGAATCGATTATTTGTCCATCAGTATTAGATATAAAGTTCTTTAGAGCTTCTCGAAACTCCCATGTGGGAGTGGGTCTTTTTTGATAATACGAGGAAAGCAAGCCTGTTAGACCCTTGGTGCTGTCTTTTTTTACCTGATATAACGTCAAGGCATAGTCTAGCAAAGAATTTGGCACTAATGCCGATGAGGTAAAGTCAAAAGAACGTTCATCCTTGAGTAATTCTGTAACCTTATTTAATTTGCCAACTATCATCAGTGTCCCATCTTGAAATTCAACATAACTTTGGCATTGCTCGTTAAGAAATTCTTTCATGAGCTCAATCTTTGCCACTTTTTTCTGCTCGGTTGTTTTTTTGAAATTTTCAGCGACCCTGAACATTAACTCAACCTGTGAGTTTAGATCCACAATCTCATCGTTCATTTGCCTGACTGAATCTTTTAAACTTCTTAATTTCGCATCTTCTGGGCTATAACCTCTAGCAGAAGTAGGCTTTGGCTCTGATTCCATAACAATATAATAACTTACTAATTTAGTTGTAATTATTATGGAATAAGTGTCAACCTACAAGGAATTGTACATTTATTTTTGAAACTTTAAGTATACTGTAGCTAATTGATATATGTTGCGCTGCTAATCCAGCAACTTCCAAAACGAGAATTTGATAAATTTTAGATTGATTTTAATGATTTGCTGCGAATATAGGCCATTAAAAACAATGGGCTTGCCGTAAACTTCTTATTTAAAGCTTCTGGTCATATTTTTAGAAGCCTGTGTATTAATTCGATATTGTTTGTGCAGTCGCAGGAATTGCAAAATATCTTCTTGGGTTTTTTCTTGCGTTTTTTTCACGGCAGCTACCTCCTTGACACTTTGAGCCAGTATGTTTGTATTTTGCGATAGTACATTTATATCAACTTCCTGATCAAGTTTTTGCAAATTAGCAAGCATGGCTTTGATAGTATCTTTATCATCCTGCTGAAGTTTGCATAAGTTAGGGCAATTACTTATAATACCTTCTATAGATTTAGTCACTGCTTCTTGCTCTTTATTACTTTCTACCTTTTGTTCTTTAGTTTTATTTGCCAAATTCTGCGTTTTTGATTTGTTTGCTATAGCAGCGCCAAAAATTGATAGAACTTCATTGAAATCATCTTTTAAAACTTTCTTCTCAAGAATATAATTACATATGTTCTCTGCGCAATTTGCCACATGCTGCTCAATGTCAACGCTCCCCTTACGCAATGCAAAATCCAATGACAGAGTGTTGCATACCGAGAGGAAGAGATACTGCGACAATTTGTCACCGAGCTTTTTCTTTAAGCCCTCTTGAAAGATTATTTGAGTCATATAGCTGTATTTTTACTGTAAAATGTGATAATAATTTCAACTTTAAATTTTTAAGTTTGCGCCGGACGGACAAAAGATATAATATTTTTGATATTAATAAATTCATAGGCCCAAAATACAATGATCAAGTTCTTTATTTACGACTGGTTAGGATTGAATCAAAAACTATTTACTTATTTTAATAATATAGCAAATTTAAGTTTGATTCCATATTATCTTAATATACTTTCGAAGTTTTTTGATATATTTGTATTTTTCTTATACTTCACATCAATATTGATCTATAAAATATACAATTTACGGGGCAATAATTTTGATTACCAGAAATACATGGCTAGTTTTAAACAACTTATGCAAATTGGCTTGATGTATGCATGTATAGGCATTTTTTACGCTCTAATGAAATATGGAATAAATCTGCCCAGACCATATTGCTCAATGGATCATTTCTCTAGCATAAGTGATTTTGCAGGCGTTCGTTGTTTATCCAGCTTTCCTAGCGCGCATACTGCAATGGCATTTATGATAAGCTACTTGCTGTTTCCTTATTTGAATTTTTCTGGCAAAATAATAGCCTGCTTGGGCATCATGCTAGTTGGGCTATCTAGAATTGCTCTAGCTATGCATTATCCTGCTGATATTATCTATAGCATTGTGATATCTTACATCATTTGTAAATCAGTTGATGAAATTTTATCAATAAAATCTATGCAAAACAAAATTATAGGCCCTAGCATACATATTATTTTTAGGATACTAATTAGCAAGTTGCTAAAGAGACTATAATTATATCTACTCTATAAAAATCTCACGCTTGCCTGAGTGATTAGGCTCAGAGATAATTCCGTCTTTTTCCATTCTTTCAACTATAATTGCAGCTCTATTATAACCAATCCTCAGGCAGCGCTGGATGTAGCTTGTCGAGCATTTACGATCTCGTTTAACGATTGCAATAGCTTGTTTGTATAGCCCATCATCATCGCTTGATTCGTCATCCATTAACAAAGTGTCATCTTCGTCATCTGCTATAGTGACTGAATCTACGTATTCTGGAGCTCCCCCCGCTTTAAGGAATTCTACCACCCTTTCAACTTCTCTATCGTCAACAAAAGGACCGTGCACTCTGGTAATTTTAGCGCCATTTCCCATGTAAAGCATATCTCCCATACCAAGAAGCTGCTCAGAGCCCATTTCTCCAAGAATAGTGCGACTATCTATTTTAGAGGTAACCTTAAAGCTTATTCTACTAGGGAAATTTGCCTTTATTACTCCAGTAATAACATCGACTGAAGGTCTTTGAGTAGCGGTAATAAGATGTATTCCAGCGGCTCTTGCCATTTGCGCAAGACGCTGAATAAAGCCTTCTATGTCCTTGCCTGAAACTAGCATCAAGTCTGCCATTTCATCAACCACAACGACAATAAAGGGCATATTTTTAAGCTCTATAGGCTTTTTTTCAAAATCATTTTTATCTTGAGGGTTTGCTTGGATGTTGCGGTATAAATTCTCTTTATTAATGATCGCTTCTTGGATGCGCTGATTATAATTAGTGATATTGCGTACACCTAGCTGCGACATGAGCTTGTATCTCCTTTCCATCTCTTTTACCGCCCATTTAAGGGCAACAACAGCCTTACTTGCCTCTGTTACCACTGGAGTTAGTAAATGAGGAATATTATCATAGACTGATAGTTCTAGCATTTTAGGATCTATCATTATAAATTTACACTCCTGAGGCGTATAGCGATATAGCAAAGATAGTATCATGGTGTTAATGCCTACAGATTTCCCAGAACCGGTAGTTCCTGCTATAAGTAAATGAGGCATTTTAGCTAAATCTACAATAAATGGCTTGCCACTAAGATCTTTGCCTAAGATAATTGGCAAGACTATACTTGATTGATTGTATTGGCTAGTTTCTATTAATTCTTTGATGCTAAAAAACAGTCTATTGAGATTAGGTAGCTCAATGCCCAGTGCATTACGACCTGATATAGTTGAAATTCTAGCAGAAGTTGCGCTCAAAGATCTAGCTATATCGTCTGCAAGACCTATGACCCTAGAGGATTTTGTTCCAGCAGCTGGCTCAAATTCATATAAAGTTACTACAGGACCTTGATTTATTGAAATGATCTTACCTCTAATGCCAAAATCCCCTAAAGTCTTAAGCAAATCATGAGCTTTTTGCTCTAGTTGAGCGGGCGTTTCTTGTTTGTATGAATGATTTTGATAGTCTTTGAGTAAATCAATGCCAGGTAGCGCGAATTCTGAGTGGGGCGCTTCCTTATTCAATCCTACTTTAGTAGGCTTATAAGATTGTTTCAGAGGGATGTTATTACTCAAATCACTTCTTGCAGTCAATAAGGCGCTTTGGTTTTTATTACGTATATCACAAAGAGATGAAAGAAGGCCAGGTTTACTTGCCGCATGAACCTTCGGCCTAAAGTCAAAAACTATGGGTAAAAATAACATAAAAATAATCAACGAGATATAACTTAGCACCATATTAGCCCCTGAGCTATATAGCAACATACTCATCACCCCTGTATAGTGCTTCGAATCTAACAGAACCGAGAAAGCTATTACGCAAATGCCAAGAGAAATTACTTTGAGTCTGAAATATGCTAATTCCTTATGTTTCCAAATCAATATTGCCCAATAAAAACAACTAATGCTGATGAGATAAGAGCTACTACCAAAAAGCTGCATAAGAATATCGGCTAAATTTGCCCCAACCAGGCCTAGCCAATTTGTAACAAGCAAATTAGATGCAACATTTAGGCAATTATCATTGGGATTGTAAGATAGACAGGAAATAAGCACCCCTAAACTTATAAATAAATTTAATAAAATTTTAAACACCGGTCTTGTGCAAAATTGCCAAATCTTTTTAAATAAATGGATCATCTTGTTTTGGGATATCTTGATCATGAATTTTTTGCAAAATTGAGTTTACAAAAGGCACCTCTTTTTCGCACAGCATTTCGTTTGCTATATTAGTAAATTCATTAATTACAACCTTAAAAGGAGTCTGTTTGTAGTAATAAAGCTCAGCAACCCCTACTCTTAAAATTGAAATTAAAGTTAAATGCAGGGTTTCCAAGCTCCACTTTTGCATTAAATTTGCGCTTATAGCCTTGTCTATGTCTGCTATATTGTTTGCAGTACCTAATACCAAGTTAATAAAAAGATCTTTATGAAGTTTTATTTCATAGACTTCTCCGTCTTCTTCGTATAGTGGATCGGTATAAAAAAATTTTACATCTTGTATTATTTTGTTTATATCTAAATTTGTAGCATAATAGCAATAAATACTTTGAACCGAAGCGATCCTTGAGAGCGTTTTTGAGTTAATTATAAGAGGCATATGATTTCATTTTATAGCAAATATTAGCTATAATATTGTAGTATAATTTTGTACTAATCAAGTAATTAGTAAATTTCATTTATAAAAGTAATGCTCATTATATTCTTAAGGACTCAAATGGTTATGAAAAATTTTAAGGTTATTTTGTGAAAAAAATTAAAAAACTTTGTTTATACACCTGTTTATTAACTGCTAATAAAGTTGCGTTGGCAGATAAAATTAAATCTATCGAAATTCAAGGTAATAAGCGTATAGAGACAAGCACAATAAGAAATTACTTGAATCTTGATATTGGCGATGAAATTCATCAACAAAAACAAGAGCAGGCCATTAAAAGTTTGTATGCTACGTACTTATTTGAGAATTTAAGTATAGATTTTAATAATGGCATCCTTAGAGTTGAAGTAAGTGAATTTCCCCTTATTACGAAAGTTGAATTTAAAGGCAATTCAAAAATAGGCAATTCTACCTTAAAAAAAGATACCATAACCAAAAGCGGTACATCCTTGAGCAATTCTGCTATCAATACCGATGTTAGTAAAATTCAAGAACTATATAAAAAACAAGGACGCTTCTTAACAAGAGTTGAAGCAAAAGTCGAGAAACTTAAAAACAATAGGGCTAAAGTAATTTTCGAAGTTATGGAAGGCCCAAAATCTGAAGTAAAAAATATTTATTTTATCGGTAACAAAAAATATAAAACCAATGAACTAAAGTCCTTAATACTTACCAAAGAAAAAGTTTGGTTTAAGTTTTGGGCCAACAATGCATACGATCCTGATAAAATTGAGCACGACAAGTATGTCTTAAGGCAGTTTTATAATTCCTTAGGCTATGCTGATTTTCAAGTTATATCGGTAAATCCGCAAATTTCTAAAAATAAAAACCATTTTGATGTTACTTACGTTATTGATGAGGGCGAAAAATATTGTCTTGATAAAATTGATATACAAAATAATATTAAGGAAATTAACACCAATGATTTGCAAAAATTTATCAAAGTTAAAAAGGGCGATAGATATAATTCGGTGAGCCTTGAGCATATTGCTGAAAGTATTGCTGATTATATTGAAAATAAAGGTTATCCAGAAATAACCGTTAATGCCGAGACGGTTAGCAAAGATTATCAAGAAAGGACCGTAAATATTGCCTTTGTTATCGAAAAAGCTGCCAAAGTTTACATTCGCAAAATTAATATTTCTGGAAATGTTAAAACTCAGGATAAGGTTATACGTCGCGAATTTAAAATTTCCGAAGGAGATCTATTCAACCGCGAAGTAATAGATAGGGGAGAAAGGAATCTTAGAGGCTTAGATTATTTTGAAAAACTTACCATTCAACCAACAGTAACTCAGCAAGACGATAAATATGATTTAAATATTGATGTTCAAGAAAAAGCAACAGCAAGCGCTGGCCTTGAAGGAGGTTATAGCTCTGCAGAAGGGCTGTTTAGTAGACTTGCTTATCATGAAAGAAATTTTTTAGGGATGGGTAAATATCTCGATACTTCAGTTACATTAGGTAGAAAAAAAGTTATATACTCTTTTGGAGTTACGGAACCACACTTCTTAGATAGAAATTTAACGCTTGGAACCAGCGGCTTTATAATGCAAAGCGACCAGCAAAAGGGGGTATTTGGATCTGGAAGTCAGCCATATAGCCTTAATGCGTACGGTGGCCGCCTTAGCTTAGGTTACGATGTTGCAAATGATTTATTTCACAACGTATATTATAGCTACAGACATGATCACTTAAAAGTCAAGACCCCTACAGGCTCACATTATATTAAAGAGCAACAAGGCAAAATTAACACTTCTGCCATTGGTCATAGTTTAACCTATGATAGAACAGATAACAGATCTTTTCCAAAAGATGGATACATGATTTCAGGATCTCAAGAGTATGCTGGAGTCGCAGGAGATAACAAATATCTAAAAAATGAGATAGAGGCAAAGTATCTTATTTCATTTTTAGATAATGATTATACTTTAAAAGTCTCCGGCGCTGCTGGTATTATAAAAGGAGTCTCGGGCAAAAAAGTTCGTATACGTGATAGATTTAATATGGGCGATCCAAGTTTCAGAGGCTTTGCCCCGGGGGGTATAGGACCTAGAGATAAAAAATCTGGCGAAGGCCTTGGGGGACAAAGATTCTACTCTATTACAACAGAATTAAGCTTTCCTCTTGGCTTACCTCGAGAATTAAATTTGACAGGCAGTATATTTGCCGACTATGGCGCTCTTTGGAGTTTTGACAGTCAAGATGACACATACTCAAAAAACGATGTATATGATTCTAAAAAACCTAACTTATCTGTTGGGGCTGGTTTTCTCTGGTTAACTAGAATCGCTCCAGTCAGAGTTGATTGGGCGTTACCTATGCGTAAAAAACGCTATGACGAAACTCAAAGGTGGCATGTGAGATTTACTACAAGCTTTTAAAATAACTACAAAATAAGTTTTATTAATGATACTAATAGTTAGATGTTTTATTGGCTCTATGATTATTGCAGGCTTTTTGATCCAATCTTGTTATTCTGGACAAGATGCTGGAGAAAATATCAGCGATCCATTAAATTCACAAGTTATAAGCAAAATTGCTGTTGTTGATGTGCAGTATATTCTAGCTAATTCTTTAGCTATTAAGGATCTACGTAGGCAGATTGAGTTAATAACCCAAGACTTGCATACACAAATGACAAACAAGGAGCTAGAATTAAAAAAAAATGAAGAAAGTTTAATAGGCATGAAAGGCAAAATTCCCTCAGCCCAATCTGAAAAAGAGTCGATAGGATTTAATAAAAAAGTTTCCGAAGCTCAAAAATATGCGCAGCAGCAAAAAATCAAGCTAGAAAAAGTGAACTCCGAAGGCATACTTAAGGTTCACAATGCCACAGTAGAGACTATTAAAGAGGTATGTAAGCGCAGGAGTTGTAGTATAGTATTGCCAAGTTCTCAGTTATTATATGCTGATCCTGAGCTCAATATTACTACTGATGTATTGGAGATGTTAAATAAAAAAATCAGCACTATAAAAGTATATTTTTAGTTATGTTAAATTCTTTAAGAAAGTCATTAGATAGCATATTTCTCAAAGCTATAATTTTTTTAATAGTAGCGGCTTTTATTCTTTGGGGATTGAGTGATATTTTCAACAACAAGGGAGATCTAAACATTGCACAATTCAAATATGCTTCAGCAATAACAAGAAACGAGCTCATAAATGCCATTAGGCACAAAAAAGGATTTTTATCTAATGATGCTAATGTTGATACCAAAGAGTTGGCTAAAGATGTTTTGAAAGATTTGGCACGGGAGAAATTAATTGCATATCTAGCTGATGATCTGGGCATAGCATTGGATTCTAAGGATTTAGCAGATATTATAAAAAACTTTCCTGAACTGCAAAATCAAGACACCAAAAAGAATGCAAAGTTTGATAAAGATAAATTTCAAAATATGTTGCAGCGTTTAGGTATAACCCAAGAGCAGTATGTTAGACAGATAAACAAATTCGCTACAGCAGAGATCTTGCACAATGTTTTTAATCATAGTCACTATCTGCCTTTAAGTTTAACAGATGCGATCAGAGCTTTTCTAGCAGAAGAGCGCACAGTTAGCGTGCTGATGATAGATAAGGAGAAAATCATCCCTACCATACCCAATCCAACAGACATTGAACTGCAAGATTTTTTTGCATCAAATTTAGAAAATTTCCGCATGCCAGAGATGCGTGATATTAAATATTTATTTTTAGACGAGGAGTTTTTTTTGAAGAATAAATTACTTAATAAATCAGATGGCAAAGACGTTTTAAAAGGACTTTTAATTGACTATGAAAAATTACTAGAGGAAGAAGTTGCAACAGGTACTTCGATAGATGATATTGCTAATCAAATTCATGCCAAGGTGGAGTCTATTAGTAAAGCCAATTTAAATGATATTATCAACAAAAAAGATATATCCGAGTTTGCTGCCCAGATATTTGAGTTGCCGGCCGGTGAATTATCATACCCTTTTTACCCTGATGGTCAAAAGATTCTCTTAGCGCAAATAGAGCACATACATAAGACGCATTTGCCTAAACTTGATGAGATAAAAACGAGGGTAACAAGGGAATTTATAAAAACAATTGCTCATAATCAAACCCAAGAAATATTACAGAAAGTTGCTAAAAAAGATATTACAGCTGAAGATTTTCGCAGCATTAGCAAAAAAGCCAACTCTCAGCTCCTTTCAAAGCTTAAGATATCAAAATATCTTGCGCCTTCTTTGCATAACTTACCCTTAGAATTATTCTCGATGTTATTTATGGTTCCTAAAAATTTTACTACATCTGTTTACATGGATAATAACTACTGGTATTTAGGCTATATAGATGATATCCAGACGGGCCAAGACCAGGAACACAACATAGATAAAGAAAATATTATGACCATTAGCAATCAAGGATACTTAACTGAGCTGTTACAATATGTTTGGCAGCTTAATAAAGTAGTGTTAAATTACAACGATCCTATTTTTCAAGAATAAATCGAGTCAATTATTATCTGCATATGTCTTTCGAAGATGAAATATGGGACAAGATATGTCAAGAAATGCAACTAGGCATCTGTAGCGCAAAACATGATTTTCATGCATTTTGTGTTGCTAATGTAAACGGACTAAGTCCGCAAGCTAGGACTGTTATATTACGTAATTTCGACCCTTTAAAAAGACATATTTGTTTTCATACAGATGTAAGAAGCCCAAAATATGAGCAACTTAAAGCAAATCCTAGAGTAATGTCTATATTTTACAGCGGCACTATAAAGACGCAGCTAAGATTCAATGCAAATGCTACAGTACACCACCTAGATGATCTTAGCGAAAAGCATTGGCTTAAAACTACTCCTCAAAGCCGTCGCACATATTTAAAAATACACCCACCTGGTAAAATAATAACAAAAGATAGTGCAATTTTAGATCCTGAATTTCTAACTCCTAATGATCACAAAAGCAATTGTGGACTGGCAAATTTTTCGGTAGTAAAATTATTATTTGATTCTGTGGAGGTGTTGTTATTAAATTCTTGCGGCAATCAATGCGTCAAACTAGAGTGGAAGAATGAAAAAAGAATTTTTCATTATTTAGCTCCTTAAAAAGGCTGCAAGGTCCGGCAGGATTTGTGCTGGCTCAAGGGAGCTGGCAAAAGTCAATAAAGGTAATATTCTGCGCTTATTTACTATGCACGGCAGAAGAGGAGCTCTTTGGTGAGGATGAAACTTAAACCAAAGCATAGCAATTAGGAGTCTCGTATAACTTAACAGAGCTGATATAAAAATCTTTTGAATCAATTAACTCTGGCAGGATTTTGCTTTTTATATAATAAGCAATATTTTCAGCAGTAGGATTAAAAGGAAGGTAATAAATTTTCTGATTTGTGATTAAGCTAATTGCCAAGCCTAATTCCGCATCTTCGATAGATAAAATAGCAGTATGATCAAAATTATCATCGATCCAATTTTTGATCGTTTTTTTGAGAAAGCCAAAATCGACCACCATGCCAAGACCATCCAATTGTTTGCTAGAAGCCTGAACATGCAAAGCATAGCGATGCCCATGGACATATTGACACTTGTTGTGATGACCAATTACCCTATGAGCAGCATCAAATTCAATCTTTATGCCGCAAGAAAATTCTCTCATTTTGTATTTTTTTGCCTCAGATGTAAGTAAATTTTGTCATAAAATTCCTTTTTATCGCTCATGCTTGCTAAATTATCAATCAAAGACATTTGCGCTGATAGATTTGCGACATCAAGACCAGTGCTGCTGAGCATATGATTACAGATTATGTCCAAATTTTTACCATCTACCCTAGCAACTCCGCCATCAATGTAAAATGCTTCAATAATTTCGTTTGTCGCGGTAGATATCTTTATTAAGCCAAAGTTCAGGCTAACTATCATTGGAATATGATCGTAGAGAACGCCTATTTCGCCATCTACTGTCGGCAAAAGCACCATATGACTAGTCCCTTTTAGCAAAACTTTCAAAGGATTAGCGATAGTTAGATTCAAACTAGACATATTTTTTAAGCCCCTAATGTTTTGGCCTTACCTTCAGCCTCTTGTATACTGCCAATCATGTAAAAAGCAGCCTCAGGCAAATCATCATACTTTCCTTCTATCAGATCTTTAAATCCCTTGATTGTATCTTGTAGCTCGACAAATTTCCCCTTAAGACCAGTAAATACTTCAGCAACGCTAAATGGCTGAGAAAAAAAGCGCTGTATTTTACGAGCTCTAGATACCGTCAATTTATCTTCGTCAGACAGTTCGTCAATTCCAAGAATAGCAATAATATCTTGCAATGATTTATATGTCTGCAAGATTCTTTGCACTTCTCTGGCGACATAATAATGCTCCTTTCCTACAAGATCTTCAGATAACAACTGAGAAGAACTATCCAAAGGATCTACAGCAGGATAAATACCCAATTCAGCAATATTACGGCTAAGAACAGTTGTTGCGTCCAAATGAGCAAAAGTTGATGCTGGCGCTGGATCGGTAAGGTCATCAGCAGGAACATATATAGCTTGCACGGAGGTAATAGAGCCATTTTTGGTTGACGTGATGCGCTCTTGCAGCAAGCCTACTTCTGTTGCAAGCGTTGGCTGATATCCTACAGCTGATGGAATCCTACCAAGTAAGGCCGACAATTCTGAGCCAGCCTGAGTAAAGCGAAAAATATTATCAATAAACAGCAAAACATCTTGTCCGCCATCAAGATCTCGAAAAGATTCAGCGATAGTAAGACCGCTTAAGGCGACCCTAGCCCTTGCTCCTGGCGGCTCATTCATCTGACCATATACTAACGATACTTTAGATTTTTCAAGGGCATCGACATCGATAACGCCGCTATCAATCATTTCATGATAAAGATCATTGCCCTCTCTAGTACGTTCGCCTACACCTGCAAATACCGTATAGCCGCCGTGAGCTTTTGCAATATTATTGATCAATTCCATAATTAGCACGGTTTTACCAACTCCAGCGCCGCCGAATAGGCCAATTTTTCCACCTTTTACGTAAGGCGCTAGCAAATCAATAACTTTAATGCCGGTAATCAAAATTTGCCTTTCGGTTGATTGATTCGTGAATTTAGGGGCATCTTGGTGAATAGAGCGATGCTCAGTTGCATTTACAGGCCCCTTCTTATCAATAGGCTGTCCAATTACGTTTAAAATCCTGCCTAAAGTAGCTTTTCCTACTGGAATTTTAATGGTATCTCCGGTATCTATTACTTTAAGCCCTCTTTTCAACCCATCTGTTGGCTGCAACGCAATACACCTGACGCTCTTATCGCCCAAATGTTGAGCGACCTCAAGCACAACTTTATGGCCATCATTGTCGCATTCCAGCGCATTTAAGACATTTGGCAATTGCCCTTCAAAAGCAACATCAACAACTGCAGAAATAACTTGGATTATAGTTCCTATATTTTGTGTTTTATTCATAAAGCTTCAGCACCTGATATAATTTCAATTAATTCTTTTGTGATCATAGCCTGACGACTACGATTTAATTTTAATGTTAACTGCTCAATTAAAGTCTCGGAATTTTTAGTAGCACTATCCATAG
>CAMCJU010000010.1 GCA_945875085.1 Candidatus Phycorickettsia trachydisci | reverse complement strand
TATCAAAGTAATGTAGACCTAAAATTAGCAGCATAATTCAACAAAATATTTAAGCTCCCACTGCTTGATAACAGCAGGTGGCGCTCCTTATAGAAACACTGAAATCTTATATTCAAAATCAAGATTCTCCAGATTGAAAACCATACTTTTCAACAACTTTCGTAAATATGAAAGTTTACGCTATCCATCTCCCCCTAAAACTTCTCGTCTATAGAGGGAGAATTTCGCTTATTTGGTTAAACTTATGAGCAAATTTTAAGCATCCCGCGCCAAAGAGCTTACCTTTGAGGAGGAGTAGGCGGCGGATCTTGTCGCAATGGATAGAGTTGCTGCTCTGGATCTTCCCTCTGCTTCATCATTTCTTCTTGCAGCTGTATTTCAAGATTTGTTGGAACGTATCTTGAATTTGCTGGATCACTTAGGCAATTCCAGAATCTATGCAAATCAGTGATTTTAGGCGTGCAATTTTGAGCCACTCCTTTAATTTCTCCCAGCGATCTTACTAAAATTGTTTCAGCAGCGTCTATTACTCCTGCGTCTTTTAGGCCCTTAAACACCCAGTAAGTAACTACTATGGCCCCCACCATGGTAATTACGTACCACTTGGACAGTAATGCGTATACAACGCTAGTTAAAGGATTGCGATAAAGTAGCCTAAGCATTGTAGATGGCCTAAAAGGCCCCCAGTTCCAAAATCCCCAAAACATAATATTTCTTACTCAATAATTATAATATATATTCTAAAGCAGGTGGGCGCGGCAAACAAAGATTAAAATCTAGTAATTTAAGAAATATATAATTAACATTGCTTTCTTGCCAAACAAAGTTCAAGTAAATGGCCATTAATTATTATTTAATGCATAATCTACCTGCTAGCTATTGCAATGGAAGAGTTTTTGCTCTATAATTAAATTATCCGGTTTTTAATTTTTAATAGCTCTAGCCTAATTTATTATAGTCGAATTTACTCTAGCATAATTTATTGCAAGATACATTAGGATTCAAATTACTGGATTAATAACTAAGATCAGTAGAATCAGTAAATTTCTTTCTCAAAAACGACTTATTCACAAATCCTATTGAGCCGGAATTAAAAGATATCTTTTTAAGCAATTACTACGTCACTTTTATCTGCGCTTTTATCTGCTTTTAGTTATAGTAAACATAACTTTTTAACTTTTTAAACTAATTACATGACAGAATTTACAATATTTAATATACCTGATTTTTTATCCAATTCACTAAAAGCAATGGGTATTGTATCGCCGACACCTATACAAAAAAGCACAATACCGATGGCCTTAGAGGGCAGAGATATTCTAGCCTCAGCTCAGACCGGTACCGGTAAAACCATCGCCTACTTAATACCGCTTCTTACTAATTTGGCAGCAAATCCTGAGGCTAAGGCCGTTATCTTGGCTCCTACACGGGAACTTGCTATGCAGATCAAAGATGCCGCTCAAAAGCTATCTAGTGGAGCTAAGAGAATTGAATGTGCTTTGCTAATAGGAGGCGATAGAATGTTTGGACAGCTAGCTCAATTAAGAAAAGGCGCTAAACTGATTATCGGCACTCCCGGAAGGATGAATGACCACCTAGAAAGAGGTAGCCTAACTTTAAAAGAGGCAAGCTTTTTAGTGTTGGATGAAACCGACAGAATGCTTGATATGGGCTTTAGCGAGCAACTTGATGCAATAAAAGCCTTCATGCCAGATGTGTATCAAACGCTGATGTTTTCGGCCACTATGCCTTCAAATATCGAGAGCTTATCACGCAAATATCTAAATAATCCTGAGAGAATAAGCGTGGGACCAGAAAATACTCCTTCTGCAAACATTAAGCAACTAGTTATCCATACTTCTGAACATGAGAAATTTACGCATTTAACTAAGGAGCTTCTTGAGCGCACTGGATCGGTTATCATCTTTGTGAAAACCAAGCGTGGCGCTGATGATTTAGCAGACCTGCTTAGAAGGGACTCTCACAAAGTTGATGCTATTCATGGCGATTTGAATCAAACCAGACGTCAAAAGGCCATTTTTGGATTCCGTAGTGGCAAATGTCGTATTTTAGTTGCTACTGACGTTGCCGCCAGGGGCCTGGATGTACCTCATGTTGAGCATGTAATTAATTTTGACTTGCCAATGCAAGCTGAAGACTATGTGCACAGAATTGGTAGAACTGGCAGAGCTGGAGCCGAAGGAAATGCATTGTCATTTATTTCCCCTGACGATATCCGTAAGTGGAAAATGATTAGCCGCCTGATTAATCCTGATGACTCTAGTAACTATAAAAAAGATACCACTCCTTACCAAAGAAGATCTCCTTACTCAGGGGGTAGGACTTCTTTTTCTAGTAATAGGGGCTCTTCGCAAGGTGAGAAACCTTACGAAAGATCTGGTCAGAGAAGCTATGACAAACCATATGAAAGATCTGGCGAGAGAACTCATGATAGATCTGATGATAGGCCATATGATCAAAGACCTGGCAACAGAAGTAGCTTTGGTGGTAGGCGCAAAACATTTAGTAGCTAAGCTGTAAGTTCAGAGAGTTGTTTGGTTTTTGATTTAAATAACCAAGCAGCGGCTTGCTTTTTGTGCAAGTTTTGAGGGAAAGCTGCTAAGACATCATAATGAAAAACTTAGGAATGTGATACAAATACCTCTAGTATTACATCGGTTTAGCTGTAACTATAGCAAACGCTATAGCATACTGCCTCTCATCTGATAGTGAAACTTCTATACATGTGTTTTTGTGATAAGCGCACCATGTATTTTTATCAAAATTAATGACAACATAGGGTTTTCCTAAATTATTATTTAATATACTGATGTTGCTCAATCCGATAATGCCTATTCCCACGCCGATCGCTTTGGCGATAGCTTCTTTTGCTGCAAATCTTTTGGCTAGATATCTTACCTGCTGCTCAGCTTGTAATGTCTGACAAATTTCAAACTCCTGATTAGATAAAATTTTTTTTTTAAGCGTGGGGAATTTTTCAAGTATCCGCCTAATTCTATTGATGCTGACGATATCTGTTCCTATCCCTAAAATCATTCTCGAGCCCTTATTATTGAGTAGACTAATTTTTCCATTTTGAGTAACTGTATAAAATTATTTAAAATATCTACATGAGTTACTTCAACATCACAGGTGATTTCATTAAAAAATTGGTCTATTTTTTTTATCTGAAGGTTAATTAAGTTTATATTCTCTCTGGCCATCTGACTTGTGATTGTTGAAATAATACTATTGCTAGAGTGCGCGATCATTTTTATTTTGCAATTATAGTGCGTTTGATTATCTGAAGAATCCCACTTGAGGTTGGATATTTTTTCGCTACTTTCCTTAGCCTGCAGACCTATTTTGCATTCGTGGGTATGGATTGTAACTCCTTTGCCGGTGTATATGATGCCAATAATTTGATCCCCTGGTATAGGGTTGCAGCATTTGGGGAAATGTACCACAATACCGGGAATTAATCCTGATACCAGAGCTTTTTGACTAGAAATATCATTTTTTGCTTTGCTTAATCTGAAAATTGATTTTGGCTCGCTTGGCTTTAAATTGGATAAATTTATGATTTCGCTAGTAGGGATTTGTCCGATGCCCGCACTTAAATATAATTCTTCTCGAGTTTTATTTAATTTTGATGCTGCATTATCCAAAGCTTTCTCTTGATTAGAAATTTTTGCCGCTAAAAAAGCATTTTCTACTAAATTTTTACCAAGACTGATACTCTCTTGACGGTTTTGCTGCTTTAAAAATCGCCTTATTTCAGACTTTGCCTTTCCGGTGACAACAAAGTCCTCCCATGAAGAAGAGGGGTTTTTATGTGACGAGGTTAAAATTTCAACAATATCCCCCGTGTGCAGCTCGCTACGTAAAGGTGACAATTTGCCATTGATCTTGGCGCCGATACAATGATTTCCGACTTTCGAATGTAGTGCATAGGCAAAATCAATAGTGCTAGCTTTCTTAGGCAAGGAGATAACGTCCCCTTTAGGCGTCAGGCAAAACACTTGATTATGATACATTGCTAATTTGGTATGCTGCAACAACTCTTCCGAACTGCTTGAATGCTCTAAGATACAGATTATCTCGCGCATCCATTTGTAGCTTTTGATGTCAGTAGCTTGGCAGCGCTGTTTATAGCACCAATGAGCTGCCAAACCAAGCTCTGCTATATCATGCATTTGATATGTGCGGATTTGCATCTCTATTTTTCGTTGTAACGGCCCAATAACAACTGTATGCAAAGACTTATAGCCATTGTCTTTAGGCATACTTATAAAATCGTTAAAAGTACCCGGAATGATCCTGAATTCCGAATGAATAATACCTAGAACTTTATAACATTCTTGCGTTGATTTGACTAGAATTCTAAATCCAATTACATCCGAAAGATCGTCAAAAGATGTATTTTTATTAACCATCTTCATCCATATTGAATATGGGCTTTTTGCGCGACCAAATATTTCAGCCTCTAAGCCTTGCAAATGCAATAGTCCTGATAATTCGTTGATGATCTGCTGGATTAATACTTGCGTATTGTTGCTAACTTCATCGAGTTTGCGGATAATTGTTGCATAGATATCGGGATATAAATTGCATAAAGCAATATCTTGAAGTTCGTCCTTTATTTTATTCATTCCAGCCCTTTCTGCTAAAGGGGCGTATATCTCAAGAGTTTCTAGAGAGATTTTTTTTCTTTTCTCTTCTGACTTGAATGAAACTGTGCGCATATTGTGCAGCCTGTCAGCAAGTTTGACTAGCAAAACCCTTATATCCTGAACCATAGCTAAAAATAGCTTGCGAAAATTTTCAGCCTGACTGACCTGGCCAGATTTTAATTTGACCTTTTTTAACTTCGTGACGCCATCAACCATCCCTGCAATTTCAGGGCCAAAATGTTTCTTGATTTCCTCAAGGCTCAAGCTAGTATCTTCTAAGGTGTCATGAAGCAAGGCGGTTACTATTGTTGCTGCGTCAAGATTCATGCTAGCGATAATTTTGGCAACTTCTATAGGGTGAGTATAGTATGGCTCTCCAGAATCGCGTACCTGATCTTTGTGATATTTTATGGCAAAAGAAATGGCTTTTTCTATTAAAGACTTATCTATATATTCATCATGCGATGTTAGAGCATTTAGTATCTGATGGGAATCGTACATAATATATACATATATATAGCTCAAGCTCATTTAATTCAGGTTAGGGAGGCTGAGAAAATTTATTTCTGAAAACTTAATTCTCTGCCAACTTGTACCTCTTATATTTATTTAGGCGCTTTTGAAGTTTTGGGCTATCGCCTCGACTAGCAATCATGAAGGCTGCTTTTTTGCCAATCAGTTATCATCATCTAGCATAGAGAGCTCTTCCTCTGACGCGCTAAAATCATTTGAGTCGCATATATACTCATCAACTTGAGTGGTGTCATATTTTAAATTTTCCAGCTCTTCAATATCTGCAGCTGTCGCATTTAGCTGATCTGAATTATTTTGATTCGTAGTAACAGAATGCTGTAGTTTTGTAATGATTTTTTCTCTTAATACATCTATATCTAAAACTCCAGCTTCTATTTCTTCAAGGGCAATTACTGAGCTTTTATGATGATTGTTTAAAAAAACAGGGGAGTTGCCATTTTCGAGCTCATTAGCTCTTTCAGTAGCAATTACAGGCAGTGCAAAGCGATTTTGGAATTTTTCCTCGATATTATTTAATGACATTTTCGTTAGATAGATATAATTATTGTTATGCGGATAAAAAACCTCATCAAAGCACTCTAAATTGCTCATTCAAAGGCGACAAGTTAGTTTTTAAATAGTTTTTTGTGATCTTAAGAGTGAAAATCAAAAACTAAGTGGAAATCAAAAAACTAAGTAAAAAAACTAGGATATATTGACTCTCACGCGACTCCAAGTTTATTTCTATCGGTATTAACAAGTTCGGTTAAAGTAACGCCAATTTTATTGTCAACAATGACAATTTCTCCTTTAGCTACTATTTTATCGTTGATGCATATATCAACAGGCTCGCCAACTTTTTTGTCTAGTTCAACAACTGATCCTTTGCCAAGCTTTAAAAGGTCGTCTATTTGCATATGAGTTTTACCAAGCATTACAGATACTTTAACAGGGATCTCATACAAAGAATCTATCGACAGGTTTTTTTCTTCTAGATTGTTATTTGTCATAATTATTATATTTATACTTCAATTGTTTTAAACTGCTCTAAGATTTCACTTATTTCTTTTTCTACAGCAGAGACTTGAAATTCAAATCTGTTACTTTCCCATTCTAATACACAATCATTGTTTCCTAAAGCTTCATCGCTTGTTATATTATAATTTTCATCATTTTTATTTCCTTGGGAGAATTTTTCTTCATTGATAAATTCCTTAACATAATTAATTTTACTAGGATGGGTAATGATTTTAATAGCACCACTTTTATGATGCTTATTTAGTATGTCTATTATTTTATTGCGAAACATCGATTCGAAGTTTACAGGAAAAGATAAAAAAAGTTTTTGTACTATTTGGCCAATAATATCAACTATCAATTTGCTAACTTGCGCCTTATAATCCTTCTCAAGATTAAAGCTAGTTATCTCCAATAGCTTTAATTTTAATATCTCATGCAAATTCTCTTTTATTTTTAGCTCATCAATAATAGGTTGCAACTCTTGTTGGCACGATATAAAGCCATCATCGTAAGCCTTCCTGGATATTTCTTCTATATCGATAACATCTTGCTTAGGCTCATCATCAAGCATCATCTCGTCCGTAGACTCAATCTCTTGGCCTTCATGCTCATCTTTGCAAAAGCCCTCATCGAGCTTATCAAAGTCCTGTAATTCAAATTTTTTATATATCATCATCTAACTATATATACTGAACCTTTGATGACTTATCAAGCAAATCTATTTCCCCTTTAACTACAAGATCCTTGGCAATCGCAACGATATAGCTTTGAGCCTCATCTACTTCTTTGACTCTTATGGGGCCTAAGGCCTCTATTTCCTCTTTTATGATATTAGCTGCTCTGTTCGACATGCTGCTGAGAAATAAATTCCTAAGATCGTCTTTAGCGCCTCTGAGAGCGACTATTAATTTGTTTTTATCTACTGATACTAGTATTAAGCGAATTGCTCTAGCGTCAAGTCTGACAAAATCTTCAAATGTAAACATTAAGTTTTTAATTTTCTCAGCAGCATCGGGCAGGGATCTCTCCAAAAGTTTCATGAATTTTGACTCAGTGCTTCTGTCAAAACAGTTAAAAACTTCAGCCATCATCTCGAAGCTATCTTGTTTTAATGTTCGACCTAAGGTAATAATAAATTCCGATTTTAGAATTTTCTCCACTTTGTCTAAAATTTCTTTCTTTATGGCAGTTATGTTAAGCATCCGATTGATGATGTCAAAACTAAGACTCTCATGAAAAATTGAGAGAATTTTTGCAGAATTCTCAGCAGGCATTTTTGATAAAACTAAAGCAGTTATCTGGGGGTGCTCATTGCGCAGGTAATTTGCTAGCATATCCTCATTAACTTTCCCAAGTCTTTCCCATGCGCTTTTGCTATTAGGTCCTTTGATTTCTCCCATAAGCTCTTCGGCCTTGTCCTTGCCGATAGCTTTTTCGAGCAATTTTTCTGCATTGTTCAGATTGCCAAACAGCGTTGAGCTTTTATTTACTTCCTCATCGAACTCGCCGGCAACTTCTCGTATCACTTCTGAAGAAACCCAGCCCAAATCAGACATGTTGATTGAAATTTGCCGTATTTCTTCTTCATTCATCATCGAGAGTAATTTCAGGGAAGTTTCCTCAGGTATCGAGAGAATGACTAAGGCAGCCTTTTGCGCCCCAGTTAATTTTACTAATTCCATACTTCTAATCCTTATTTAACCATTGCCTGATAACAACTAAGGACTCTTCGGGATGCCCTTTAACTGCATCTGTAATATTTTTAAACTTTACCTTAATCTCCGATTTGTTAGCAGCATTTTTAATCACCTCTAATTCATCTTCTAGATTTTTATTTGGCGCTTGTTTTAATCCATTATTATCAGGCGACTTTTTAGCTTCTATAAGCTGGATAAAAATAGGCCTTATGACAAAAATAGCCACCAACAGAACCGACAGGGCTATTACACAAGTTTTAATAATTGGCATAATATTTTCTTCTAACCAGAGATTTTTGTTTTCAATAGGCTCTTCGAAATAGTTAACAAACGGCATACTCATCACCTCAACTCGATCATTTCTATCTTCATTATATCCGATGGCAACCTTAACTAAGTTTTCAATTTTTGCTAACTCCTCTTTGCTGCGCGCTTGATATTCCATCTTGCCAGTTTGAGTGTTTTTAATATATGTGCCATCAACCATGATAGCTACAGACAGCTTAGTTATTACGCCGCTCTCAACTACATGACTTTTGACTACTTTTGAGACTTCGAAGTTTTTAGTCTCGTCGAGTTTGCTTGATGCCGCTGCGTTGCTAGAGGAGTTAGCATCATCTAAACCTGGCAGATTATTTAACACAGAAACATCAAGGTTATCCTCTGAGCCGGCTGCGCTTTTTTCATTCTCCTCAGTAGTTTGCGTTGATCTTAAGGCGATATTGTCCGGATCAAAAGTTTCAGAATTAATAACTATCTTGTCAAAATTCATATCCACTGACGCGTGCACTTTGACTTTGCCGGCGCCAAGTGAGCGCTCAAGCAATTCCTCTACGGAGTTTTGCAGCCTATTAACATAAGAACTTTTATACTCTTGGCCATCTGATGAGCCATAGGAGTCATATTCCTTATTACCAACTTTTAGAGATTTACCTTTGGTATCAACTATGGTGATATTTTTAAAATCTAAACTCGGCACAGAGGTTTCTACTAAATGAGCTATAGCATCAACCTCACTTTTGGCTAAAGTCTCATGGCCTTTGGTGTCTATAATAATAGAAGCTCTTGTCTCTTGCTTGTCTTTTGAAAACAACTCCTTCTGGGGCATGACTAAATGCACTCTGACTTTATTTACCGCCCTGAATGCTAAAATGGTTCTACTAAGCTCGCCCTCTAAAGCTCTTAGCATTTTGACGTTTTGTTGAAAATTAGTCGTTCCTAAAGCTTCCTCTTTATCAAAAATTTCATATCCAACTATTGAACCCTTAGATGGCAGGGAGGCTTGAGCTAAAGCAACCCTGGCAGGCATCAGCTGATTTTCAGCAACTTTAAGTACCCCTCCATCAGCAGAAACTTGGAAGTCTATTTTTTTTGCTTCAAGCTCTTGGATTATTTTATTACTATCTTGCTCATCAAGGCCAGAATAAAGCACCATCATATTGGCTTTACTTGCGTTAAATACAAGCACTCCTACTAGAAGTAATGCCAAAAAAACCGCTATTCCTGAAATTATCAGCTTCACGGGCCCAAGATCTTTTAAGAATTTTATTACTATTGCCATTATCTTTACTTACAGTATGTAAAATTTGTTAAATTATTAAATAAATTATATATCCTTTTTCGATTAGCAAGCTTATCAAGCATGCAATGACTTTCTTTTTAGCTAGTCTTTAATTTTATTACAGATTATAGCATTAATTCGAAAGCAGTGTTAGTAATTTTTGTGCAGCGGCAATTTCTGCCTCTTTTTTTGATTTGCCGCTACCTTCTTTAGATGCTCCATTTTCCAGAGAAACCTTTGAAGTAAAGACCATGTCATTTGACTGCCCCTCTTGTTTTATAATTTCATACTGCGGAACTCCAAGGTCCATAACATAAGATAGTTCCTGCAAGGAGCTTTTGGGGTCAAGGACTTCCAAATTAACTGTCTCAATTGGCTTGTGCCATAATTTTTTTATTACTTTTTTTATCAAATGTATATCTTTTGAGTCTAGGTAGATAGCCCCTATTAGAGCTTCGAGTGTATTTTCTAAGTTACTAATATTTTTACTGCCCCCGGATTTTTTCTCGCCATCAGTCATAATCCAAAAATCATATAACCTTATTTCTGAAGCAATTTTGGCTATTTCCTTTTTGGAGACTAGGTGATTTTTAAATTTTGCTATTAACGACTCGCCAAACTTTGGATAATGGTCCACTAAAAGCTCAATAATTACCAAGCTAAGTACAGCATCGCCTAATAGTTCAAGTTTTTCAAACTCATACTTTTGCCTTTCAAAGTAACGCTTAAAGCTATTATGCTGTTTTAAAGAAGGGTGACTTAGAGCTTTTATCAATAATAACCTATCCCTAAAATCATATTTAAGCATTGCCTCTAGTTTAGTCAATTCATGCTGCTCATACTTTTCAAGCAAGATCGTTTCAGTGTCGCGCATTACCTTTTATACATCAATATTTTTTGCCTCTAAGGCGTGTTCTTGAATAAAATTACGTCTTGGCTCAACCAGATCCCCCATTAAAGTAGAAAATATCTGCTCAGCTTCGTCGCAATGATTTATTCTGACTTTCAAAAGATTTCTTCTTGATGGATCAAGAGTTGTCTCCCATAATTGTTCTGAATTCATTTCGCCAAGACCTTTAAACCTTTGTATCATATAACCTTTTTGCGCGATATTTAATACAAACTCAAGCAATTTTAATGGAAGGGCAAAGGATATTTTCTCACTGTGCTTATCTAGCACGCAGATTTTTCCAGCTGCAAAAAAAGGCGCTAACTTTTGCCCTAGTCTAAAAACATTACTTATCGAACTAAGCATAGCATGAGAGATTATCGAATGCCCGTCAAAGCCATTTTGAATTTTCAAGACGCCCAAACCCTGATCTGTAATAGTGATTTTATACTCTTTGCTTAACTCAGCAATGCTGAGTAAATCATCTAATTCTTGTTGATTTGCATCAGATTTTGTCAGCTTATCCTGCTCAAAGATGCCAAGTATCTGCAAGAGGTTTTTATCCAATTCTCTTGGCGCGCTATCTATAGCCTCTTTAAAGCTAACTATATTGCCAAGCAGAATCTTAAACTCCTTAGCGCTAAGAGTGCTATTATCATTACCTAAGGCCGTAAAGTCACTTATCACGACATTTAGGAAGTATTGGCGCAATTCATGCTCTGTTTTTAAGTAAAGCTCCGTTTGTCCTTTTTTTATTTTATACAATGGCGGCTGAGCGATGTATAGATAGCCGTTATCAATAATTTGCCTCATGTGCCTGTAGAAGAATGTCAGTAGCAACGTTCTGATATGCGAGCCGTCAACATCAGCATCTGTCATGATTATTATCTTATGATACCTTACTTTTGCAATGTCAAAATCTTCTCCAATGCTAGCGCCCAATGCTGTTATCAATGTTCCAATTTGCTCTGAGAGGAGAATTTTATCAAGCCTAGATTTCTCTACGTTTAAAACCTTGCCACGCAGCGCTAAAATAGCCTGGAATTTTCTATTTCTACCAGACTTAGCTGTACCTCCAGCAGACTCTCCTTCGACTATACAAACTTCTGATTTTGCTGGATCTCGCTCCTGACAATCAGCTAATTTTCCTGGCAAATTAGATATTTCAAGAGTCGTTTTCCTGCGCGTTAATTCCCTGGCCCTACGAGCCGCCTCTCTAGCACTTGCCGCTTCGCTTATTTTGGCAAGTATGATCTTTGCATCATGGGGATTTTCCTCCAGCCATTTTGCAACAGCCGCATTGACGATACCCTCGACTACTGGCCGCACCTCGGAGCTAATGAGTTTATCTTTGGTCTGAGAGGAGAATTTCGGATCGGGCACCTTAACTGACAAAATACAAGAGACTCCCTCCCTTATGTCGTCGCTAGTAATACTTGCCTTTAGTTTTGGGCTGTTAGTTTCGATGTATTGATTAATAGCCTTAGTTAAAGCCGCTTTATATCCTGCCAAATGACTCCCGCCGTCACGCTGTCTTATGTTGTTGGTAAAACATAGAATATTTTCATGATAAGAATCATTCCAGTGCATAGCAAATTCTAGGCCCATGCCATTGTCGCTACTATCTGTGGAAATATTTGCGCTAATTTCTTTGTGCAAAGGATTTTTAGATCTGTCGATATGATGCAAAAATTCACAAATCCCCCCTTTGCTCATTAATTTTGTGGTTTTTGGCGTCTCGCCTCTTAAGTCAGAAATTTCTATCGCGATGCCTGAATTTAGATAGCTAAGTTCCTTGAGGCGATACTCCAAAGTCTCAAAGTTAAACTCTGTTATTTTAAATATGCCAGCTGAAGGCAGAAATGTTATCTCAGTGCCTCTTAGTGTTGTTTCCCCAACTTCTTCCAAGGGCTTTTGCGCGCAGCCCGTAACAAATCTCATGTAATACTCCTTACCTTGGCGCCTGATTCGCAGCTCTAGCCAATCCGACAATGCATTTACAACCGAGATGCCTACGCCATGGAGCCCCCCTGAGACTTTGTAAGAATTTTGATCGAACTTGCCGCCAGCATGTAATTGCGTCATAATGACTTCAGCTGCGGAAATTCCTTCTTCAGAATGGATGTCAACAGGTATGCCTCGACCATTATCGCTGACCGTGACAGATCCGTCTTTGTTTATCGATATCTTTACTTTGTTACAATATCCTGCCAAAGCTTCATCTATTGCGTTATCTACAGCTTCGTAGACCATATGGTGCAAACCGCTACCATCATCAGTGTCCCCGATGTACATTCCTGGCCTCTTACGCACGGCGTCTAGACCCTTTAGAACTTTGATCGAGTCTGCTTTATATTGTTGCGCTTTTTCTTCCTGCGCGTAATCTTGATTCATTGAAATTTTCCAAATTAAGTTTTACTTCAATTAGCTTAAAGTGTTGGTTAAGAGCCACAAGTTTAGTATAATCAAAAACACGAAAGAAAGATACTAAATATTATGCAGCAATCCTTGGGAAGAAATTCGTCAAACATATCTAGCGTCGTTAAGATTTTAGACTTAATGGATCGGTACGATTTATTTTTGCTCGATATTTGGGGCGTTATTATAGAAGGCGATGGGACTTATCCAAATGCTGTTGAGGCGGTAAATTATCTTATTGCTCATAAAAAAGTAGTTTTTGTCTCTAATGTCCCAAGGACCATTGAGTCTACAGACGAAATGTTAAAGGGATACGGTGTAAATGTTTTGCCTGAAATGATAGTAACTTCAGGAGATCTTACTAGAAAATTTTTAGCCAATTCTAGTCAGCACCTTAACATTCCCAGTCCGCTACTTTATAACTTGGGCCTTGCTCGTCATTATGAACTATGGCACGGCTTAGACATTCCAGTGGTAAAT